>JAGUWR010000019.1 GCA_020062265.1 Minisyncoccota bacterium
GGAAAGAGCACCGACAAAAGAACCGCTCGCCTTGATGTTGCCAATAACGTGAAGCGTTTCGGCGGGCATGGAAGTACCGACGCCGAGCTTGCCGGCCGAAGAAAACAAAATCTGGCCGGCGCTCGGGCTTGGCGGAGAAGCCGACGGACCGGTAAAGGCGTTGACGACGCTGACGATGACAATAACAATGACAGCGACAATGAAGAGTATTAAGAGATATTTATGTGGGGGTTTATTGATATTCATTGATGTTAGGATTGATGTGATGGACAGGACTTAATAGGACAAATAAGATTGATTAGATACCGACTTTTTTCTCAATTTTAGAAATTCTTTCTCTTAATTGGTCAAATTCGTGGCGATAGATAATATTATCAAGCTTTACCTTGATTTCGGCAATTTCTCTTTGAATAACGTTAAGAGAACCGTGAATCCAGTTTATACCACTATCAATCTTATTAAAACGTTCGTATGTTTCTTTCTTAAACTCTAATACATCGGTTTTTAAGCCTGATAGATCCCCCTGAATTGCTTTCGCGAACGGCTCAAGCGTTTCAACAAAAACTTCCTTGATGTCTTTTTTTGTTAACTCGGCCATTTTAATATTATATTACATCAGATTAAATAAAGTAAAATCCTTCGATATGGCTCAGGGCAAGACAATCAGTTGCCCTTTAATGATTTTGCCACTGGGGCAATAATCGCGGCATTGGAAAATAAAGGTTCCGGGCAAGCTGACGTCAAAGGGCAAACGCCGCATCTCCCCCTGCCTGATGACATTGAAATAAGCGCCGAGGTACGGGAATCCCAAATCGTAGTCGTTGTCAACGGCCGTGAAATCAAATTGAACAGCATCGCCTCGGTTGACAACGAACGATTCCGGTTCAAAGCCGTTTCTCGTTGCCTTAAGGTCAAAAAATCTAATTTTAGTTTGGAGGTCAGGATTGGCGCTCGCCGGCGCTTCAAGTTTGGGCGGAGTTAAAGTGGCATCTTTGGGTATTTCTGATTTATAACCGAGTTCTCCAAAAGAGGGTGGGCCGCCGGCTGGACCGGTTGGTCCCCCGGGCGGGCGCCCCTGCTTCTGAATTAAACCGAAAACAACGACAGCCGCCACGATTACGACCAAAACGACCACAATAATAATTTGCTTTTTGTTCACGCTTCTATTATAACATATCCGATGATAGGACGTATTGGACTTATAGGACTAATTGGACTTATAGGACTTAAAGGGCTTATTGGACGATAGGACGTATTGGACTAATTGGACGATAGGGCGCGGTCGATCGCTACGCGATCGAAGCCGACGATGACGTGTTTGCCGATTTCAATAACGGGGACGCCGAGCTGGTGGGATTTTTTCACCAACTCTTCGCGGGCGACCACGTCCTCGGCAACGTTGAACTCCTGATACTCAACGTTCTTTTTTTTGAAATATTCCTTTGCCATTCGGCAATAGGCGCAGGAAGGAGTGGTGTAGATTTTTATTTTGGGCATATTGGATTTATAGGACTAATTGGACTTATAGGACGTATTGGACTGATTGGACTGATTGGATTTATAGGACTAATTGGACTTTCCGCCGGGCGGCGGAGATAAATTCCAAAACGCGAAAACAATGACCAGGGCGCCGACCGCGATGTTATTCCAGACGATTAAGTTTAATTCAGAATAACCGAGCAGCCAAGGCGACAAAAGAAGCCAAACCCCCAATACTATGATTGCCCAATGATTCCATTTCATAATAATAGAACTGATAGGACTTATAGGACTGATTGGATAATTCTTTTTACGTCGGTTGGTAAATTATTATCCTGAAAAGGCAGAGCGCCGGGGATTACGTCTTTCTTGCCGGTTTTTTCATTAATAACAATAGAATAGGGTGTGCCCCGGGCGCCGGAATTTAACGCATCTTCAACATCTCGCTGAACCCGGCTGGCGGTGCGGCCGCCATTCAAACATTCTTCAAATTTAGCTCTATCCAAACCGACATCAACGGCGAGCTGGGGGAGAAGCGCTAAATCAAGACCGACATTGGCGGGCGTAATTTCAAATACCCGGTCAATGTAGAGCCAAAATTTTTCATTGCTTGCCTCGCTGCTGGGCGGGCCGCCGAGTTCAGCGGCGCATTCGGCCGCCTCGGCTTCTTTACGCGCTTTTCTATGAATAGAATCAAGCGGGAAATGACGAAAAACCCAAGCCACTTGATTGCCGTAAGTAGCGACAACTTGTTTCATCGTAAGATGAAAATTTTTACAGAAAGAGCACTCTAAATCGGAAAACACAACCACTTTTACCGGCGCGTTGGAGTTGCCAAAAATATGATCGTCGGCGCTGATTGACCGCATACCGGTTGTAATCTCACTGCCGCTGTCACCGCCGGACTTTTTGCCGACATTATAGACAAGAGCGCCCGAAACAAGAACCGCGGCGATAAGAATACTGACGGGCAAAAGATAGTCGCGTTTTTTTGGCTCCTGTTCCATTAAAGTCTATTTTAATTTAGTATAAATATATGTCAATCCTCAAAAAGACGGTTCTCATTCTTGGAGATATTATTCTCCTTTACCTCGCCTTGAGCCTGACGCTGGCCTTTCGCTACGGGCTTGACGAGTTCATTGGAAGCTTTCAAACCCACATCCCGCCGTTCTCCCTTATTTTTCCAATCTGGCTGATTATTTTTTATTTAGCCGACCTTTACCGTCAGCGCTCGCTTCAAAAACCGTCAATTATTTTTCGGGAGCTTATCACGGCCGTAATTATAAGCGGCGTCATTTCAACGATGGCTTTTTATCTCTTCGGCGACATTTTTCAGCTCACCCCGAAAACAAACCTTTTGATTTTCGGCTTAATTTTTTTCTTTCTTGATTTTCTTTTCCGTAATGGTTTAAGAAACATTTTTACGGTCGGCGCTCTTAATACCGGCGTTATCGGCGATTCGCCGTTAATTCGGGAAACAATTAATTATCTTAACGAGAATCCTCAAGCCGGTTATAAAATAGTTGGGGCCGAAAACAGAGCTCAACTGGTAGTTGTCCAACCGCATTTAATGGAAGACAAAACCACCAGTCATCTGATTTATCAACTACTCCATCAAGAGATAAACGTCATTAACTTCTGCAATTTCTACGAAACGATTTTTGAAAAAGTGCCGCTTGAGGAACTGCCCGAGAGCTGGTTTGTTGAAAATATCAGCACCCGCCGGCCTTTTTATGACGCGGTTAAACGTTTGTTGGATTTTTTACTGGCCTTCATCGGCGGTTTAATTCTTCTTCCTTTTGCGGTTCTCATTGCTGCCTTAATCAAGCTCGCCTCGCGCGGTCCGGCAATCTATCGGCAGCCGCGTTTTGGCAAGCACGGAAAAATATTCACCCTTTATAAGTTTCGGACGATGTACCACAACAGCGGCGGCCCTCACTGGACAACCGCCGGCGATCAACGGGTGACCCCTTTCGGGAAATTTCTCCGCTTCACTCATCTTGATGAAACCCCCCAGCTCTGGAATATAATTCGCGGCGATATTTCTTTTATCGGGCCGCGGCCGGAGCGAAAGGAGTTGGCTAAATTTTACCAAAAACTACCTTATTACGAAATCCGCCACATTATCAAACCCGGCCTGACCGGTTGGGCGCAGATAAATTACCGGCCAAGCGCTTCGCTTGAGGAAGCCGAAGAAAAACTGCGCTACGATATTTACTACATCAAAAACCGCTCCTTAGTTTTGGATTTTTTAATTTTATTAAGGACTGTCAAATATTTGTTTATTTCTCCTCGCTAAGTCGATTTCGCATGAATA
>JAGUWR010000026.1 GCA_020062265.1 Minisyncoccota bacterium
TACGAATCACCGCATCGTTTTCAAAAAACTCTTGATGCTTTGCTTCAAGTTTTCGGTGATAATCATCAAATTGTAATTTGCCGCGAGCTTACCAAGATTTACGAAGAAATTTTCAAAGGCAACATCGCTAAGGTGAGAGAATATTTTGTTGAAGAAAAGATAAGAGGCGAGTTTGTATTAATTGTATCTTGATGAAACGCTTGTTTGATATTATTGGAGCGATTGGCGGACTTATTTTTATTTTACCGTTCACGCCATTCATTGCTTTAGCGATTATTTTCGAGGACGGTCTTCCGATTTTAGTGAAATTAGACAGGGTAAGCGAAGGGAAAATTATTAAAGTTTATAAATTTCGAACAATGATACGGAGGGCGCAAGAAATGAAGAAAGATTTACTGCATCTTAACGAAAGAAAAGATGGGCCATTTTTTAAGATAAAAAACGACCCCCGGCTTACGAAAGCAGGGAAGTTCTTGAGGAAATTCCGACTTGATGAATTTCCGCAGTTTATAAATGTTTTAAAAGGCGAGTTATCATTAGTGGGTCCACGTCCGCACGAGCCAGAGGAAATGCTTTACTACCCGTCAGAATTTAAAAAGCTTTATTTCGCTAAGGCCGGGCTGACCGGTCTTTCCCAAGTGAGCGGCGCTTCGGCTTTGCCGTTCTTGAAAGAGATTGAGTTTGACTGCTACTATATCGAAAATCATTCGTTTTGGTTAGATTTGAAAATATTAATGAAAACAGTTTGGATTTTCTTTTCTGACCCAACGGGAATATAAGGCACATATTTCTTTCTTCATCAAACAAAATCTCCGCCAAAGATAAATAAAACCTCGCTCAAATTAAGAAGTAACGAACATTAATTAATTTCATAGGAGTTTACGATGAACGCTGAAATGGAATTAGAGAAGGAGCGCAAACAGCGCAATAAAAGGATTTGAGATCGCTGGTAGAGTAAGCGGAATCAAAATATACTCCACGACCACCAATAAAGAAGCTGTGAAAGAGTATCGAAAACGAGGGATTGAAATTGTCGTCAAAAGCGACATAGTCAAAATCAAGTATTACGCCATGGCGAAATAACAGTGCAAATATATTTATATTTTAGAGATACTGCACGATGTCATAGTGTTATGCTACAGCATAGCACTACACTATAGTGTAGTGCCTCACTAAACTACCTTTGCTTGATAACATTGCTCGCAATAGACTATTTCTTTGCGGTCAGGGGCGTAGGAGGTCTCAAATTCATTGGGATAATGACTATAGTGCGATCGTGTAGTTACCATGGTATAGCACTAACAAAAGGCATCTGCTGAGATTAAAGTCAGAGATTGAGTAAAATAAACTTCCCCGACTGAATATTGCCGAAGAGTGTGTCAAAATTCCTGAACGAGAAGGAAAGAGGCAGAAATTTATCATTGTCTGAATCCCGAATCCTGAGCTTGCCGAAGGGGAGGTTGAATTTGATAAATTCCGTTACTTCTGACGAGGGGCGAAGCGGAATTTTAACGCTCTGAGGCCTATGAAGGAGGGAGGGTTTGTTTTACAATTATAATAATGCGTGTTGCGGTTTTCCACGATTATCTTAATCAGTTCGGCGGGGCAGAGAGAGTTTTACAGGCCTTATTTGAGATTTTCCCAAATGCCGATCTCTATACTCTTCTCTATGACGAGAAAAAAACTCTTGGCCTTTTCAAAAATAAAGTAAAAAAGACCAGCTTTCTTGATAACCGTTTCGTCCGGAACCATCACCGTCTTCTCATACCGTTAATGCCTCTAGCGGCAAAAACAATGACTATTGGCGATGGTTATGATCTTATAATTTCCAGCTCGGCCGGTTATGCTAAAGGTTTTGGTCATCGTCATCGGCATAGTCATAATCCTTACCATATTTCCTACTGCCACAGTCCGCTTCGCTACGCCTGGGAAATTGATTATTTAAAAGATCTGCCGTTCGCGCCTCTGCCACTTAAAGAATTTGCGGCGAAACCGATCGCGGGCTGGCTCCGCCACTGGGATAAGCGGGCGGCTGGCCAAGTTAACCTTTTTATTGCAAACTCGGAGTTCATTGCTAAGAAAATTATGTCTTATTACAATCGTGAAGCGATCGTTGTCCATCCGCCGGTAGACACAAATATTTTCTACCACCAGCAGCCAAAACCTAAAACCAGCAACTACTTTTTAATGGTTGGCCGTCTTCTCTACTACAAACGATTTGATCTTGGTATTGAATCTTTCAATCAACTCAAATTGCCGCTTAAAATTGTTGGCTTGGGGCCAGAGTTTAAGAGATTAAAAAAACTTATTCGCGCCCCGAGAATTGAATTTACTGGTTTGATAAAAGACAATGAATTAAGGAATCTTTATAATGAAGCCCAGGGATTAATTTTCCCTCAAGCGGAAGATTTCGGGCTTGTTGCGGCTGAAGCTCAAGCTTGCGGTTTACCGGTGATTGCTTTTAACGGCGGCGGCGCTCAAGAAATAGTTGAAAACAGAAAAACCGGCCTATTTTTTGAACAGCAAACAGCGACGGCGATTGCCGCGCCCGTCAAAGAATTTGAAAAATTATCTTTTGACAGGAAATACATTGCCAGCCGCGCCAAACGTTTTTCCAAAGAAGAATTCAAGAAGAAAATTTCGGAAATTTTAAGCAATAACGGTTTCTTTTTTTAACGCGATGAAAATTTTCATTGATGCCAGGGTGCTAAACGGCGGAATGCTGTCGGGCATTTACGAGTATAGCCGTCATTTAATCGCTAATTTATTGGCGGTTGACGATTTTAACGATTATGTTTTTTTTCTTAACAGTTTTCGCCGAGCAAAAGGTAAAGATTTTTTTGGAAATAAAGATAAAACCAGAATTTCTTTAGTTGACTACCACTTGCCGAACCGGCTCTTGGATTTGAGCGCTAAATTCTTTTCTCTCCCGAAAATTGACCGGCTTATCAAAGCCGACGTTTTCTACAGTCCCAACATAAATATTCTCGCCTTTTCAAACCCCTCAAGAAGAATTTTAACGGTTCACGACCTCTCCTTCATTCATTATCCGGAATTTTTTGGCTGGCGGGAGCGGCTCTGGCATTGGCGGCAAGATTTGGGAAAACAGTTCCAAGCCATCGGTTTGGTCATTGCCGTATCGGATTTTACCAAAAAAGACGTTATTGAAACCCTCCGTCTTCCCGAAGAAAATGTCTTGAGAATTTATCCCGGCGTCAATCCTTTCTATAAGCCGGTGAAATTCCCGCCGCCGGTAAAACCTTTTCTTTTTTACTTAGGAATGATTGAGCCGCGAAAAAACATCAGCGGTATTATTAAGGCATTTAACATCATAAAACAAAAACGCCAATTCAAAGATTTGGGATTAATCATTGCCGGCGATAAAGGCTGGCTTTATGATAAAATTTTTAAAGAGGCCGAGGAGTCGCCAGCCGGGTCGGCCATTCGTTTTGTCGGCCGGGTTTCCGAAGAAAAAACGTTGGAATTGTACAATACGGCTTCGGCTTTTGTTTATCCTTCGTTTTTTGAAGGATTTGGTTTCCCGCCGCTGGAAGCTCAGACCTGCGGTCTGCCGGTGATTGCTTCCAATCGAACTTCTTTCCCTGAAATCCTCGGCCGGTCGGCTCTTCTCGTTAATCCTATTAGTGTTCCTGAAATCGCATCGGCAATCGAAGCAATATTGACTAATAACACTCTTCACAATAGCTTGGTCAGTAAAGGTTTTGAAAACGTGAAAAGGTTTAATTGGGATATGACTGTCAGGGAATTAATATCAATATGCCAAAAATTGTACCGGTAAAAAATATAGATTCGGTTTTAGTTGACGTGAAGCGTCCTGACGGCGACTACCGTCGCCGTCAGCAGGCAGTCAATCTTGCCGGGCTTACGCCGCCGTCTCTTATTCTTTATCGTCGTTCTCGGCTGCCCATTAAACTTATTGTGTTGTTCTTTGTTATTGCCGTCGGCGGTGCCGGATTCTGGGCAAGCGTTAATTTCAAACAAATCACCGCTGATTTAGAAGCGAATGCCGGCTTAGTTATCGTCAATTTCTCAACTTCGCTTAAATCACTCCGTGAGTTTAGACCAGATCAGGCGTCACACTATCTTCAAGAAAATGAAAATCTTCTTGCGAATTTAGCCGGTATTCTCAACCGCTACGGCAGTCAACGGTTGATGGAAGTGGTGGAAAAAGTAGTTCCTGAAATGCGCGAAGCGCGGGCCTTAGTCGATGAAATCCAAATTCTTAACCGAACCACTCTTAAAGCAACCGAACTCTTAGACGATTTGAGACTTAACACTTTTATTTATTTTCAAAGCGATGGCCCGACTCTTCTTGCCCGGCTTGGCGAGTTACGCAATGTTCTCAATGATCTTATTAAAAGAGGTGAAGCTATTCAGAAAAGGACAGCTGCTTTGCGCGGCGTTTCCTCGGCTCTTGATGAAATAGGAGTTCTTGCCAGCGCTCACTATTTTACCTATCAGCCCGAACTGCACCGTTGGGAAAGATTTTTAGACGGTCTTCTTGTGCTTCTCAATTGGCAAGGAGATATTCATTTTTTAGTGCTTTTCCAGAATCCTTCTGAAATCCGGCCCGGCGGCGGTTTTATCGGCAGTTATGCCGACGTCATTGTCCGGAATGGTCAGCTTTATTTAATTGACGTCCGCGATATTTACGACGCCGAGGGACAGCTTGATTTATTGGTGATACCGCCGCAGCCGCTTCAAGCGACTACTCATATTTGGGGAGCGCGCGATGCCAATTGGTTCTTTGATTTTCCAACTTCAGCAAAAGGGACGGTTTATTTTTTGGAAAAATCAAAATTGTATCAAGAACAAAACATAAGTTTTGAAGCGGCGACGGCTATTAATATAGACGTTTTTAAAAGCATTTTAAATATTACTGGCTCTATTGAACTTGAGAATAGTTTAATAATTAGTGAAGACAATGTTGTGAAAGAATTACGTCAGGAAATTGAAAAGGCTAAGGCTGATA
Source organism: Minisyncoccota bacterium (assembly GCA_020062265.1). GTDB lineage: Bacteria > Patescibacteriota > Minisyncoccia > UBA6257 > GWB1-50-10 > JAGUWR01. The sequence goes on from JAGUWR010000026.1 coordinate 4,994, forward strand.
AAAACCCTTATCCTAAGCAAATTTTAAGAAAATTAACCCCTATTGTTATAGAAAAGATAAAAGATTTTAATTTTTCTCAGAAAGAAAAACTAATAGAGAATATTTTAAAAAATATTGAAGAAAAGGACATTATGTTTTTTGCTAAAGATAAAGCGCTTCAGGATTTCTTCGCGGCCCAGGGTATTGCCGGCGCAGTTGTTTCCTTGCCTCACAACTTTCTCGGCAACTATCTTGGGATCGTGAACGCAAACATTGAAGGCGCTAAGAGTGATGCTTTTATAAAACAAGAGATTGAGCTCGAGATTACTATTGACAGCCGCGGCGGTTCTTCAAATAATCTCACCGTGCGGCGAACACATTTTGGCGACAAAGAAAAAGAATTGTGGTGGCGGAAACAAAATCAGAATTATCTGCAGATATTCGCCAATCCCGGCGCTACTTTTGTTTCTCTAAAAGGCAATAACAATCCACCTTCTAAGTTTCGTGAAGTTAATTACGAAACCCAGGGCTATCGAACCGATCCGGACGTTGTCGCGATTGAACAAACGAATATTTTTCTTAGTGATTATAAAACCTGGGTAGGCCAGGCATTCGGGAAAACGGTTTTTGGGGCTTGGTTTACGGTGCCGGCTGGGAGAACAAAAGAACTTGAACTCCGCTACCAAGTGCCGCCGCCCTCGACCGGCGGCATTGAGTCGGTGCGCCCTTATGAGTTTATTTACGAAAAGCAGTCCGGCGTTGATACTCGTCTAAAACTCACCGTCCATGCGCCGTTGGGGTACAGATTCCAAAAGAGCGGCAGTTCAGTATTCGCTTTTGATGATGAAGTGAAAGAAGGACGTTTCATTCAAAAACTTACCCTGATTCCGGCGAATTAAGTCAAAGCACTATGCTATAGCATAGTGCTTTGACGCGTCATAGTGTTATGTTAATTAAGATTCAGCGATCAATTTTATGCAGGGTATTGTATTATTTTATAAACCGAAAGGAATCACGTCTTACGATGTGATCCGGAAAGTTAAGAAATTGACCGGTGAGGAGCACATCGGCCACGGTGGCGTCTTAGATCCGCTGGCAGAGGGGTTGCTGATTTTAGGGATCGGCCGGGAGGCGACGAAAAAACTCGGCGATATTTTGAAAAATACGGAAAAAGAATACGAGGCGGTGGTTAGATTTGGGGCGATTTCCAAAACTTATGACGCGGAAGGACCCATTTACCCCGTTAGAAATAAGCCCCGACGTGACGTTGGGGCTGCCGCCGTGCCAGAGGCAGGGCGGATTTCTAACGGGGTGAAAAATTTCATTGGGGAAATTTGGCAGATGCCGCCGCCATATTCAGCAATAAAAATAGGAGGCGAACCGGCTTATGCGCGGACGAGAAGGGGAGAGAAAATTAAGCTTAAGCCAAAAAGAGTTTTCATTAAATCAATTGAAATTTTAAGTTATGAGTCGCCGGATTTAAAAATCAGGGTCATAACCGGTTCTGGCGTTTATATCCGTTCGCTCGCTCATGATTTAGGCCAAACCCTCGGTTGGGGCGCTTATCTTGCTGATTTGAGAAGAACCCGAGTTGGCAATTATACCATTGAGCAGGCGATTACTTTTGAAGATATGGATAAAAATTTTATTGAACTCCGAGCAGAAATTTTTGGGGATGTTCACGGCGTCGGTTTCAGGTTTTTTGCGTTACGAGAAGGAGAGAAATCAGGTTTAGCCGGTTGGGCTCGGAATACTGAACGCGGCACAGTCGAAGTTTTAGCTCAAGGCAAAGAAAAATCACTTCAGCAATTTTTAGAGAAACTTGAACGCGGTCCCTTGCTTGCCAAAGTAGAAAAAGTTGATTTTATTTTCCAAAAACCGAATATTCAATTATCGGAATTTATTATGTATAATCAAAATATATGAACAAAGATTCTCTTATTAAAAATTTGATTGATGACGGTTATCTTAGGACACCGACGATAATCGAAGCTTTCCAGAAAATTGACCGAATCGATTTTGTGCCCGAGGCGGCGCGGGATGAGGCTTATGGCAATTATCCATTGCCGATCGGCTATAGCCAGACCATTTCTCAACCTCTTACCGTTGCTTTTATGCTCGAACTTTTGGAACCAAAAGCCGGCGAAAAAATTTTAGATATCGGTTCTGGTTCGGGTTGGCAGACCGCACTCCTCGCTCAAATTGTGGGCGGAAAAGGAAAAGTAGTTGCAATTGAAAGAATCCCGGAACTGAAAACAATGACCGAGAAAAATGTTTCAAAATATAATTTCATTGTAAAAGTTGTTGAAGGTGACGGCGCTAAGGGGTATGAGTTAGAAGCGCCTTTTGACAAAATCATTGCCGCGGCAGCGGCTGCGGCCATACCCAAAAGTTGGAAAGAGCAGGTTAAAATCGGCGGTAAAATTGTCGCTCCAATCAGAAACAGCATTGTTGCCCTGGAGAAAACCGGCCCAAACGAATTCTCAGAAAAGCAGTATTTTGGCTTCAGTTTTGTGCCGTTAGTCAGTAGTTGAAAATTTTAAACAAATTATCTAAATCCGTTTAGGAAGTCGTGGCTTTTTTATTGTTGATAACCCTCTTGACAAAGTATTATTGTGCTATAATATGTATACGATGCTGAAAATCATGAAATATAAGGGCGGATAAACCAAACGCGGGCTTTTTGCCTTGTTGTGGATATCCGCCGTGATGGCGGATTTTTGTTTCTGGGGATAGCTGTTTTGAACGTCATTTAACAACTAAATAACCGCACCAAAATAACAATTCAGAGAAGGTGCGGGGTATCGCATATAAGGGTAGATGGTGGATGCCTTGGCATTGAATGGCGATGAAGGACGTGGCGTAGCTGCGATAAGCCTCGGGGAGGTGTGTAGCAACCTTTGATCCGGGGATCTCCGAATGGGGAAACCCAATATCACAAACTGATATTAGCGCGCCTCACTATTGTTCAGCGCGCGAAATTAGTTCGCCTTCGGCGAACGAAATTCAATAGAAAACCCATCCGCCCTCTCCTCCTTCCCTAAGTCTTAGGGAAGGAGGGGATAAGGGAGAAAGGGTTAATTACGCGAAGCGAATTTCAATGAATTTCACGAGCGAAGCGAGTTAATTTCAGCGCCGAGCAGCAGCGAGGCGCGTAGCAAACCCGCTGAAGTGAAACATCTCAGTAAGCGGAGGAATAGAAAAAAATCGCGAAACGATTTTTTCAACTGATAACTTATGACTGATAACTTATGATTTTTGTTATTTGTTATTAGTTATTTGTTACTGGTTGGGAATTTTGCTTCGCAAAATTCCCTAAGTAGCGGCGAGCGAAAAGGGAAAAGCCTAAACTTATTCCGACTTCGGTCGGAATGAGGGTTGTAAGATTTAATATATCCTCCTGAGTATTCGCGAATAATGCTAATTTAGTTTTCAATAATGCGAATTTGTATTATTTGATTGCTATTCGCATTGTTAGCGATTACTCTCAGGGGAGAGTTACAAATCCATTTGTTAGCAGAAGGAGCTGGAATGTTCAGCCAAAGAAGGTGATAGCCCTGTACGCAAAAACGAATGGACTCTCTAGTATTTTTTCTTGAGTACCTCGAGGTCATAATGCCTTGAGGGAATCCGGGAGTACTATCTTCCAAGGCTAAATACATTCAATGACCGATAGTGAACCAGTACCGTGAGGGAAAGGCGAAAAGAACCGTGGTGAACGGAGTGAA
>JAGUWR010000003.1 GCA_020062265.1 Minisyncoccota bacterium
TAGTAAGGAGATTGAATAGAGGTTTCAAATTTCTAACGCCTTTTTTCTCAAGTGATTGGAGATCGCGGGTTATTTTCTTTAACCTTTCTTGGGTCGTTTTAATCGCTCGCTGTTCTTGTTGAATAAGCAAGAAATCAATAATAGAGTCGGCCAGAGGAAGAAAATTATTTTCTCGCCACTCCTTGAAAATTTGAGCTTCGCTTTTTATCCATTCTAAAGTGATCGGATCTTGTTCGGTAAGAAGTTTTCGCCGGTTTTCGTAGTACTCGATAGCAGCGTTGAGTTTTTCGATTTGATTCTGCCGCCAAGCCAATTCCTTTTCATTTAGTTTATCCAAAGGACGCTTAACGTCCTCCAAAGTGAGAATTTTAACTTTTAGTTCTTTCGCTTCCGAAATTGATAGTTCAATTACTTGTTTGAGGGCCTGAATGCGGAAGGTCAGGCTTTCAGCGTCCTCGTCTTTTGCATTAATTAAATCCTCAATGCTCTTCACGGTCTTTTGGAGGATGTTTGTTTGGACACTAAGCGTCCCTTGAGGGACGCTTAGTGTCTCTTGAGCAAAAGCAGAAATCGGCACCGGGGTAAGACCGATTAACAATCCCATTATTAAAAACAATCTTAAATATTTTCTCATTTAAAAAATTATTTTATTCAGTAGTTCTTCAATTTTTTCCCGTTTTTCAAGGTTATTGCCAATTTCGAGCGAGTCGAGCTCTCGTTCTAAAATTGAAGATTTAAGATAGCTGGGACCGCTGTCGCTTATTTCCCCGAGCGCCGAAGCGATAACCTCGTTAACACTCTGGCGATAGCTTATTTCTTGGAGTTGGATATTAATGCTTAGATTTTTGAATTCGCGGTCAATTTCTTCAGAATTGGTAGTAAGATCAGAAAGAGTGGAAATTCTGCCGAAGCCGGCGATTGAAATTACCAAAACCAGTATCAGAACTGCAACCGCGCCGCCCAAAGCCCAGATTTGAACGGGAAATATAAAACGCCGCGGCTGGGGAACGGCCAGAATAAGCTGTCGGGTAGCGGCGGCAAAATCTGTCCCCGGCTTAACGGACTTAAGCTTCTTTAGTTGTTCGATGATTTTGGGCTGCATTTTCGTTTAGGACGCTAAGCGTTCTTTAAAATTTGTTTGAGTCGTTTCAAGGCACGGTGCTGGATTACCCTGATTGCTCCTTCGTTTTTTTCAAGAATGCGGGCTATCTCTTTAGTCGGCAGATCGTCTACAAAACGCATAATAATGATGCTTTGTTGGTTAGGTGGGAGTTGTCGGATAACTTTTTCAATCGCTTCGAGGGCAAAATTGTAATCTGTTTCTTGGTCAATTCTGTTTTCTTGGGCGGTTTCTTCAACTGATTCAAGATCAACATCGGCGCGGACATTACGGGACCGGTAAAAATCGATTACAGCATTGTGAGCGATTTTATAAAGCCAACTCGAGAATGGGAATCCTTTATGGCGATAGCGGCGGATGTTTTGCCAGGCGTTCAAGAAAATCTGCTGGGTTATATCTTCGGCGTCGGCTTTGTGGCTTACTTTAAGATAGACGAACCGGTAGATCGGCTCTATATGAGTGTCATAGAGCAAACCAAAAGCCTGGGCTTCGCCGTTTTGGGCCTTCTTAACGAGCTCTTGTTCGGGTTCTTTCATAGAGTGAAACGTATTAGGGTCTGGTTTTGTTTCTTTTTAGCTGTAACGTTACATCTAAAAATTAGCAAATTTAAGGTTTATAATCAAATAACCCTTCCCCGATTAAACCGGGGAAGGGTTTTAACACGGGTAGGGGAATCAAACCCCCGTCAGCAGGTTGCCTGCCCGTTATAACCTGAGCCGATGAGCGAGTGAAGGGAATCGAACCCTCGTCTCCTGCTTGGAAGGCAGGCGCACTGCCACTGTGCTACACTCGCAGAGGCGATGGCAGGCGGGGGGGGCCTGCGGTAATTGCCATTATACAATACCCGCCAAAATCAAAGTTTTTTGATTTTTTCCTTAAACATAATATATAATATAGAAGCATTATTCAATGTATGGTTTTCAATAAAGGACGCTTAGCGTCCAAAAGAGCATTTCTTATCGGCGGGGCAGTTGTGATTCTTGCTCTTTTAACTTATGGTATTTTTAGGGTTTTGAATCGGCCCTTTGAGTTGCCGTTCCAGTTTATAATTGCCCGTGACGAAGCAGGCAGGGTTAGCCAGGAAATTGTAGATTTGACCGGTCGAACCATTGGACTCATTAAGAACGCTAATGTTTCTGATTTTGCCGGAGCGGCCAGTGACGCTGTCAAACTTATTAACGAAGCCCGCCAGGCGAATGAACGTTCCTATAACAAAGCTTTTGAGCTCTCGCTCGCGGTTCAGAAAATGGCCGAAGCTCTCAGTGATATCAGGCCTCGTGAGGTCCAACAGATTGCTTACGAAGCGGCATCGATTGAACTTGCCCTTATCAGCGATTTTATCAGTTACACCCAGTACCTTAATCAGTTTCTTGATTTTTTGGCGATTGCTGTCAGGACAGATAATCGGAGCGACCGCCAAGCCGCTGCCTCGGCCTTAGCCGAGGTTAACCAGAAAATAACAAGCATTAATAACCTTAATCAGGCGTTCTTTGCTAAGATGGCTAAACTAGATTCTTTAAATAAGGGCCAGTAGCTCAGTGGTTAGAGCAAGCGTCTTATAAGCGCTAGGTCGATGGTTCGATTCCATCCTGGCCCACTCGTAGTTTCGGACACGAAACAGAGTTCGTGTCCGAAACTACGAGTGCACGAATTAAACCCTCACAAACTTTCACTATCATTTTACCAAATTTAATCCATAAATCCAAGAAACGAAATCTGAAAAAGAAATAAAAAAA
>JAGUWR010000010.1 GCA_020062265.1 Minisyncoccota bacterium
ATGGCTTCAAGCTTAGACCAAATCGGGCCGATTGCCAAAACCGTTGAAGACGCGGCGATTTTATTTGAAGCAATTGCCGGTAAAGACGAATTAGATGCCACAAGCATTGACATACGACCTACAACTTACAACTTACGACTTGAAGAAATTAGAAAGTTAAAAATCGGTTTGCCAAAGGAGTATTTTATAGAAGGATTAGATAAAGAAGTTGCTTCAGCTATTGATGAAGCGATTAAACTTTTAAAATCACTAAAAATAGAATTCAAAGAAATCAGTTTACCTCATACTAAATATGCCTTGTCTTGTTATTATATTATTATGCCGGCTGAGGTCAGCGCAAATTTGGCGAGATTTGATGGCATCCGCTATGGCAGAGTGACAAGCGATAAACGACAAGCGACAAGTTTGAGAAACATTTATTTTGAAACGCGGGGTAAGGGTTTTGGAAACGAAGCAAAGAGGAGAATTATTTTAGGCACTTTTGTTTTATCAGCTGGATATTACGATGCTTATTACACTAAAGCCCAAAAAGTCCGGCACTTAATTAAAGAAGATTTTGATAAAGCATTTGATTCTTCGGGCGGCGGCGTTGATGTCATCCTCACACCGGTGACGCCGACGCCGGCTTTTAAAATCGGTGAGAAAACCGATGACCCGATAGCGATGTATCTTTCTGATGTTTTTACTATCCCGGCGAATTTAGCCGGTCTCCCCGCGATTTCCATTCCCGTGACCAGTCGTCAGCCATCAGCCGTCAGCCATCAGTTACCAATAGGTTTTCAACTCATCGGTAGACATTTCCGTGAAGCCGATATCTTGGGAATAGGGCAGTATTACGAGAAGTTAGAAAGCCGCTAAGTTTCAATAATTTTTCGACGTAAATGTTGCGGGATATGAACTAAAATTTCATGGGGAATAGTGCGGGCTATTTTGGCAATATTTTCAATCGAATTCATATCCTCTCTATTGTTACTAATTATTATTACCGTATCGCCTAATCCCACTTTAGGCGCAGAAGTCACGTCAATAGAAGTTATATTCATGCTTACCCTGCCAATGATTGGGCAATAGTGATTTCTGATTTTGAAAACCCCACAGTTAGACAATCTTCTGTCAACTCCCTCAAAATACCCTACAGGAACCAATGCAATTTTAGTGTTTTTTTCTGTTTTATAAGTGATGTTGTATCCTACATATTCTCCGGCCGGTACGGTTTTTATTGAACTTATTACAGATTGCATCTGTAAAACAGGTTTTAAACTCAATTTTGCCAATGGTGAGGGATTTATGCCGTAGAGACCTCTCCCCAAACGAACTGCATTACTATCAATTTGTTCGGAATAATATGTCCCGGCGCTGGCAGCGATGTGGAAAAATACTACGGATCGAAAATTCCGTCTGAATACTTGAGTAATTTTTTGCCACTGGTCGATTTGAAATTTCGTAAAGGCCCCATCAGTATTGTCCGCATCTGCAAAGTGGGAACAGATGCCTTCCAAAAATATAAATTTGTGAGCTTTGATAATTTTGATTGCCTCGTTAATTTGATTGAGCAAAATACCTTGACGGTGCATTCCTGTATCTATCTTTAGATGAAACTTTTTCGTTGTCGTTATTATCCTGGCGATTTCTTGTAAATGTTCCAGACTGGTTATAGTAAAGGCAACGCGGGATAATTTACTAATGTTTATATTTCCCGGGCTAATATACCCCATTACTAAGATTTGAGATTTTATACCTTCATTTTGCAAGACCATTGCTTCGTACAAAGAATCTACAACAAAGAAAGCTATACCCTCTTTATCCAAAATCTGGGCAACTTGTATAAGACCGTGCCCATAAGCATTGCTCTTTAAAACCGGAGCAGGGGAAAGTTTTGGATATTGTTGTTTATATTCATTCAAATTATGAAGCAAATTATTTTTAGAAATTAAAACTTCTATCAACGGACTGTAGTGGGATAAAGATTTTTTGACCGCTCTTAAAAACCTAAATAGTTTCATAATTTTACGAGAATTAGCGTTTCGGCTTTTTTTATATCTTCTGGCGTGGCAATAGGAAACCAAAAATTAGCCTTAACCGCCATAACTTTGTAATATTTTGCCATTTCTGCAATAGCGGTTGATAAATAATATTCGCCCTTCACGGTGTAAGGCGGAGGATTCGGTAATTTTGAAACCAAATGATAAATCAGCGGCTTGCCGTTTACTTCAACTAATGGTTTAGGTTTGACGTAAGTGAGCGGTTTAAGTCTTATTCCGTCTCCGGCCGCTAAAATAATTGCTTTCATCCTGTTAGAGATAGGTTGCCCTGGGCGACCGTGAATTAAGTGATATATATTTCATAGTTTAGTTATCTTTAACAGGATTCATATGTTTTTGCGCAGCCCCCACACCAATTGAGTATAAACTTCGTTATTGCGCAACATACTAATATTCAATTAGTGTGGGGGCGCAGCCGACGGGATTTGAACCCGTGATCTTCCCCGTGACAGGGGGACGTGTTGCCAGGCTACACCACGGCTGCATTTTTGTAATTATTTTATCAATTTAGTGGATAAATTACAAGGTAAGCTTTAAGTTTTACCTCTGTTTGATAAGCGTCGGGATGTTTATAACCCTTCGCTCACGATCGTGAGTGAAGGGTTATACTAGAATCTTTTAATAATGGCAATGTGATAATTGGGATTTTTAGTAAGTTCATCTAATTTTTCTATCCCCACGCCATCAATTTTTTCTTCTCTTGAGTGAATCACTTCGCCGTTGCCGATATAAATACCAACGTGGCCGATATAAACTTCGCGGCCGCCAAAAAGCCTATCGTAATAGTGACCACGGTCGCTTCTCATAAAAAGAAGATCACCAATTTTCAGGTTGGAAAGATCGGGCAGGGGGTTAATTTCTTCGCCCTTAAGATCAGCGGCTTGAAGGATGCTGCTTCTTGGCAGTTCAATGCCGATTTGTTTAAGCACGTATTGAGTAAAAGAAGAACAATCAAAAAAATTCGGTGCTTCTTCTTGAGAGACGCCATATTTATAAGATTTACCTATTAAATTACGAGCCAGCTTTACTAATTTTTCTTTTTGAGATGAAGTCATATTAAATGGGAGGTGGCTGGGGTGGGATTTGAACCCACAACCTCGGCTTTATGAGGGCCACGCTCTAACCATTGAGCTACCCAGCCGTTGCGGACCGGAGAATCGAACCCCGCCATGGAGGTTATGAGCCTCCCGAGCTCACCAGAGCTCTTGTCCGCGCTATTTCAGCTTAATATTTAATTCTAATCTGTCAAATTAAATCCGTAACGGGGTTTATTGCATCGTAATTGCAATACCGAGTATAATTTATAGAAACAATGAGTTCGGAATTAGAAAAACTAAAAAGAAAATGTGAGGAAGAGGTTAAAAATTCGCCGAATGCCGAATCGTTTAATGGTATCCGTATTAAGTATCTCGGCCGGAAAGGAGAGCTAACTAAAATTTTGCGTTCGCTCAAAGATTTACCATTTGAAGAACGTAAAAAAATTGGCCAGCAAGCCAATATATTAAAGAAAGAATTAGAAGATTTGATTAGCGGGAAGGAAAAAGAACTTTCAACTTCTAATTTCCAATTTCCAACTTCCAATTTTGATATTACGAAGCCCGGCAAAAAAATTAGCCGCGGCCACTTCCACCCGCTTACTAAGATTGACGAAGAAGTTCGTCAAATTTTCACCTCAATGAACTTTTCAGTAGTAGAAGGGCCGGAGGCAGAAACTGAATTTTACAACTTTGACGCCCTTAATATCCCGTCCAACCACCCAGCAAGAGATGTGTGGGATACGCTTTGGATTAAAAATCCTAAATCCGAAATTCTAAATCCTAAACAAATCTCAAAACTCAAATTTCAAAACTCAAAACTTTTATTGCGGGCGCACACAAGCCCGATGCAAATCCGTTATATGGAAAACCACAATCCGCCTTTCCAGATTATTGTTCCGGGGCGGGTCTTCCGTTACGAAGCCACCGATGCTTCTCACGAGATTAATTTTTATCAAGTGGAAGGACTAATGGTGGGTCCGGCCGTCACTTTGGCTAATTTCAAGTTTGTGGTTGAGGAGTTTTTCCAGAGATTTTTCGGGCGGCAGGTTGAATTCCGCTACAAGCCGAGTTATTTTCCATTTGTTGAGCCCGGCTTGGAAGTGGAAGTTAAATTAGGCGGCAAGTGGTTGGAAGTAATGGGAGCAGGCATGGTTCATCGTAAAGTTTTTGACGCTGTTCGTTACAATCCTGGCCAGGTTCAGGGGTTTGCCTTTGGTATGGGTCTCGACCGGCTGGCTATGCTCAAATATAACGTTCCTGACATACGTTTGTTTTATTCGGGCGATTTGAGATTTATTAAACAGTTTTAAGTAGAGAAATCATGAAATTTTCCTATCTCCTTATAAAAAATTTGGTGCCGAAGTTAAAAAGCAAATCTCAACTTGTTGAGGCATTGAATTTGCATGCCTTTGAAACTGAAGATGGCGGCGGCAATGTTTTTGAAGTTGATATTCCGCCAAACCGCTATTCGGACGCGGCTTCGCATTGGGGGATAGCAAGAGAGATATCGGCAATTTTAAATTTTAAATTTCAATATAAAGAGGTTCAACCTCCAAAAATTCATCGTCAATCTCGGAAGATTGAACCTCTAAAGATTATAGTTGAAGATAAAAATCTCTGTCCGCGGTACATTGCTCAATATTTCGAAAACATTCGGATAAAACAATCCCCGGCCTGGCTCCAAAAAATTCTTAAAGATTGCGGTCTGCGGCCCATTAACAATGTAGTAGATGTGATGAATTATGCGATGCTCGAGACAGGCCAGCCCCTTCATGCTTTTGACGCCGATAAGTTGGAAGGAAAGACAATTATTGTTCGCCGCGCTAAGAATGGCGAGTCGATAATCTCAATTGATGACATTAATTATAAGCTTGCTTCTGACATATTGGTTATCGCCGATGCGAAAAAACCGCAAGCAATAGCTGGTATCAAAGGCGGTAAGGGCGCAGAGATAACCAAAGGAACAAATCGGATTATTGTTGAATCGGCTAATTTTGACTCCGTCTCTATTTATAATATTTCTAAGGCAATCAAACTTACGACCGATGCTTCAAGTCGTTTCTCCCATGGGTTGAGCCCGGCTCTTCCAGAAATCGGCATCTCTCGCGCCGCTCAACTCCTTACCGATCTCTGCGGAGCGAAACCGGCTGAAACTTTTGACTCACTCTCAAAACCGTTGCCGCGGCGCGTTCTCAAATTTGATTTGATGAAGTTCAACCGTTTTATTGGTATGAATTTGAGCTTGCGGGGAGCAGAAAATTACCTTAAAAGATTGGGCTTCAAAAAAATAACTTCTAACGGGGTAAATAGCGACAAATGGGAGATTCCGATTCTCCGCGATGATATTGAAAGATTTGAGGATTTAGCCGAAGAAGTTATCCGTCTTTACGGCTACGATCGCTTGAGGCCGATAGCGCCACATGTTGCCGTTCAACCATCGGAGTTTGATGATTTTATAATTTTTAAAGATAAAATCAGGAAAATTCTGGTCGGTTTCGGTCTTGATGAGGTTTATAATTATTCGTTCGTTTCGGATGGCGAGGTTGAAATTTTAAATCCCGTAGCCGAGGATAAAAAATTTCTGCGGCCGAGCTTACTCCCCGGACTTATAAGAAACATTGATGACAATTTTCGTTTCTTCGAACGAGTTGGCGTTTTTGAACTCGGGAAGGTATTCAATATTAGTGAGATTGGCGGTAATATTCGTGAAAATTTGCGATTGGGGATCGCTCTCGCTGCCAAAAAGGATGAAACCTTCTTCGAGCTTAAAGGAATTATTGATGAACTTTTAAAAGAATTAGGTCTGGTGGATTTCTTTATGCGAGACATAACCGTCGCCAGCAGTTTTTTATACGATGGCTTGCAGGTCGAATCAGACCACACGGTTGTTGGCTATCTCGGCCGGCGGCAAAACGGCGTCAGTTTGGCTGAATTTGGCGCGGAGGAACTTTTAACTTTAGTGGAGGGGGAATTATCATTTGAACCTCTTTCCAAATTCCCGTCCGTCATGCGGGACATTTCTATTCTTGTTGATGCCGACGTAAGGATAGGAGAGATTGTTCGGATTATTCAACAATTGAACCCCGATTTAATTGAGGACGTTGATTTGATTGATGAATATATTGATGAAAAATGGCAGAATCTGCAGAGCTTGACGTTCAGAATAGTTTTTCAAGCCAAAGACCGCACCTTGACCAGCGTTGAAGTAGACGACGAAATGGAGAAAATTACTAAAATATTGCAGCAAAAATTTAATGCACGAATTCGTTAAAACACAATCTAACCTTACCTTGATTGAATTTCACGAAGTTCAACTTCGAGCTATGGAGGTTGGACCTCCGTAGTTCTCCGTAGTTATTTACAAAAATGTTATCGCCGTCGAGGTTCAAATCATCTGTAACCCTGTTCAAGATCAATATTAATATCAGAATTTTTTCTGTCTTCAAAACAATGCCATATGGCATCATTATGAAGACAGGATGAAATTGGGTTTATCTTATAGTTGTCTGTCGCTATGACGCGTCACAGCGCTATGCTATAGCATAATATCATATCTAGAATTATGGACATCGCGTAAGTCCATAACTTAAGCCGTATCTCTTATTATGACGCGTCATAACAGGTTATAGTGCTATTTTCTATTCCAAATGAATGTCTTTTTTGAATTGGTTGAGACGTTCGCGGAGCAGAGGACAATTTTTGAGAAATCGGTCCTTTTTGAGTAATTCGTAAGCGGTTTGGCGGGCGGTTTTCACCAATTCGGGATTTTGCAGAGCTTTCATTGCTAAGTCAGGTATGCCGGTTTGAGCTTCGCCGAGGAATTCGCCCGGGCCGCGGATTTGGAGATCTTTTTCCGCCAGTTCAAAGCCGTTTTTAGCTTCAACAATTGATTTCAATCGCCGGCGGGTGGTTTTAGCCGACGAATCGGTAAAAAGAAAACAAAACGATTGATGTTCGCCGCGGCCGACCCGTCCCCGGAATTGGTAAAGTTGAGCAAGACCGAATCTTTCTGCTCCTTCAATCATCATTATGGTGGCGTTCGGGATGTCCACACCGACTTCAACAACAGATGTGGCAACGAGGATATCGGATTTTCGTTCCGCAAATTCCTTCATCACGTGTTCTTTTTCTTTCGGTTTCATTTTGCCGTGAAGCATTGCTACCCGAAGATCAGGGAATATTTTTTTGGAAAGTTTTTCATATTCTTCTTTTACCGCTCTCGCCTCACGAATTTGCGCTAATTTTCCACTAATTTCACGAATATTTGTGACATTCATGGGTAATTCGTGATTATTAGTGTTAGCGATTTCAATGCGAGGACAAATCACGAACGCCTGTCTCCCTTTTTTGATTTGGCCGCGGATAAAGGCATAGGCCTTTTCACGGTTTCCCGGCGCCGCTACTTTGGTAATTATTGGTTTTCGGTTTTTGGGCAATTCGGTAATTAAAGAAAGATCAAGGTCGCCGAAAAGAGTAAGGGAGAGGGTGCGAGGGATCGGCGTGGCGGACATACTCAAAAAATGGGGTACGATTTTTTTATCTTTCAAGAGATTTGCTCGTTGGTCCACGCCGAAGCGATGCTGTTCGTCAACAATAACAAGAGCTAGTTCGCCGAACCTGACATTTTTTTGGATGAGAGCGTGGGTGCCGATTACGATTTTTACCCCGTTAGAAATAGTCCGCCCCAAAGGTCCTTCGGGCGCGCCAGCGCGGACGTGATTTCTAACGGGGTTTATTTTTCCTTCCGCGATAATGTGCTTGAGTTCCGTTTTTTTCATGTCGGTTTCAAGGCCGTGACCGTAAAAAATTTTTGATTCGCTGGAAGTGAGAAGGACGATTCCTTTTTCAAAATTAGGGAAGAATTTAATCAGGGTATTGTAGTGTTGTCTTGCTAAAATTTCGGTCGGCGCCATAAACGCAGCCTGGTAGCCGTCGTGGGCCGTTCGGACTGCGGCTATGGCGGCAATAATGGTTTTCCCCGAGCCGACATCGCCTTGGAAAAGTCGGTTCATCGGATGATTTTTCTCCAAATCTTTTAAAATTTCCCAAAGCGACTGCTTTTGGGATTGGGTGAGTTTAAAGGGCAATCGGTTAATCAGAGTTTTTATTTCTTCAATGTCAATTTTTATTGCGACTGATTTTTCCTGAGCAAGTTTGAGACGTTCAAGAAGATTGTGAAGCTGAAGCAAGAACAAATCTTCAAAAGCAAAGCGTTTCTTGGCTCTCACGGCGTCGTCAATATCTTTGGGGAAGTGAACATCGCGAAGCGCCTTATTTATTAAAGGCAGATTTTCTTTTTCTAATATTTCTTGAGGGATAATTTCCGGCAGTTGCTGGAGGGTATCCAAAATCGGTTTGATGAGGTAACGAATGCCTCTTGAAGTTAGACCTTTGGTTTCCGGATAAACCGGCACAATCCGGCCGGTGTGTTTTGTTTCATGATGAGAATGTTCGCTTAACAACTCATAGGTGGGGTTGGAAAGATAAAGTTCATCTTCGGTAATTGTTATTTTGCCGGAAAAATTAGCAGTGCGTCCCGGGCGCAAGATATTTTTGATATAGGGTTGGTTGAACCAAACGGCGCGGATTGAGCCGGATTCATCGCTGATAAGCGTTTCCACTAAATAAAGACGGCGGCGCCAAGTGCGGCGGCCGCCGATTTCTTTCACCACGCCTTGGATTGTCGCTTCTTGACCCGGGGCAAGGTCGGCAATTTTATAAATTTGAGAAAAATCCTCGTAGCGGGTCGGGAAATGCCAGAGTAAATCTTTGACTGTTTCAATTCCGAGTTTTTTAAGTTTGGTTATAAATCGTGGCCCGATGTCGTGAATCTCGACGAGAGGCGCGCTTAAGGCAATCATTGTGCGCCATATTATAACCTATTTCGTGTGGAAAATCATCTCCCCTTTTGTTAACACTTACAATTTTTCATCGAACGCTTGCAGTTTTTGCAGGATTTTGCAGTTCTTTTTGTTTTTTTCTTCGCCATTTGCGCGATTTATATATTTACGACCTTTCTTACAAATTATACAATATTTTGTTCTCTTGTCCCCCCATCAGGACTCGAACCTGAACTCCTCGGTTTAAGAGACCGTTGCTTTACCAGTTAAGCTATGGGGGGTGTTAATAATTTGCGAATTTTATTATAAAAAATTTGTTATAATTTATAAACCCCGTAATACAACCGCGATTACATTAAATTAACTCTATCGCAGTTGTTATACGAGGTAAAGAGCTATGAAAGGTTTCCCGTGGACAACTATTTTTGCGATCATCATCATTATTCTTTTGTTTTTTGCCTATCGGCTATGGTATTCGCAGCCTCTATCGCCGGGGGAAGGGAATGGCGACATTTATTGTATCCAAGTGATAACGTCGGCTCAAAATCCCGAGACCGGCGAGTGCCGCGAATTTCCAACGCCCTGCGATGTGCCGCCGGGGTGGGTTGGAGGATGTCCGGTAGAACCATTTAGCATTCAACAATTAATGTCGCCCATTTCCCCGGGATTTTAATGCGCCAGTCGGTTGGCGCATTGGTTTGATTGGCGCCGTGATGCGTTACGGCGTTATTCGATCAAATAGCGCTATGCTATAGCATAGCGGTTGGGAATTAGAAAATTGAAGTGCAGAATTCTAAACTTTGCTCGAAATTATAAGGAGGAGGGGGTCTGGAGGAAGGAATTTTTGCCCGCCTGCCCCGTCGTCTGGGGCGGGGAAGCGTTTCCGCAATTCCTGCGTTAGCAGGAAGGCAAAACAGAAAAATTTTCGTTTCCTTTACCCTGTTAAATAATTTGCTTCGCAAATTAAAATCCAAAGGATTTTATTTAATAGGGTGAATTGAAAAAAATTTTTGGGGGGCGTGTTATCAAAAAATGTTAAGAAAATTTTTCTGTTTTGTTCAGCGGTTAGGCGAGCGGAAACGCTGGGCGGGAATATCGCCCCGAGCGAAGCGAGGGACGAACAAAATCAAATACTTGCGTCGGGATTTTGTTCAAAATAATTTCGAGCAAAGTTTCTATTTGTGCCCTTGCCAGGACTTGAACCCGGGATTCGACGTCCGAAGCGTCGCGTGATATCCGTTTCACTACAAGGGCGCTTTACTTGCTCCGCACCGATTTCTACTTTAGGACAGGGGTCTATTGAGCTACAGGCGCATTGAAAATAAGAATCTAAAGATATTTTAATTCAATTATAAAAAAATAAGAAGGCCGGGATAATTCGGCCTTCGTGGAAACGAGAGCTAGCTCACTAGCTCAAGATAAGAGGACACCAAGACGATGTTTGTCTAACAGACAAACATCAGGGTTTTCAATCTTTTCGGCTAGCCGGCGGATAATATCTGCCATTTGGTTTTCATCCTGATAGCTGATGTCTCGGAGGACATCAGCTAAGGTTGCCCGTGTGAGTTCGAGTTCATCTTTGAACCCTTCTTTGAGTTCTTCCTTTTCCTTTTTAAGCTCGAGGATTTCTTTCTCGAGCTCGACGACGATACATTCAATTAGAGTTCTAGCCATATGTTTTTCCTTTCATATTATGTTATGGGTTTCTGATTTAAAAGTAATCCCTTTGGATGATTGTGTCAATAGGAGGAATTTAGAATATAATAAAGAGGATGATAATTAAGGTTCCCGAAGAAGTTAAAGAAATTGCTTCAAAATTACAAGAAGCCGGCCACCAGGCCTACCTTGTCGGCGGTTGCGTTCGGGATTTGGTCTTGGAACGGACGCCGAAGGATTGGGATATTGCGACTAATGCCAAACCCGAAGAAGTTCAAAAGCTGTTCCCCGACAGCGTGTACGAGAACAAATTCGGCACCGTCGCCGTCAAGGCGACTCGCGGAACTACGCAGACAGGTACGCGGACAAACGCAGACAGTCCGCATGAGTCCGCGTCAAGCCCGCGTCAGTCCGCGCTAAATGTAGTGGAAATCACCACATTTAGATTGGAAGGGAAATACACTGATAAACGCCACCCCGATGAAATTAAATTTGCCAAAACCATAGAAGAAGATTTGGCTCGCCGTGATTTTACCATCAACGCCATCGCGGCAGAAATTCAATTTGGGGAGGTTCGGCCTCCAAAAATTGACGATAATATTAGGAGATCGAACCTCCAAAATATTAAAATTGTCGATCTATTTGACGGACAAAAAGATCTAGAAAATAGACTCATTCGCACCGTTGGTGATCCCAAAGAAAGATTTAACGAGGACGCCTTACGTTTAATGCGAGCAGCCAGGTTCGCATCAGAATTAGATTTTAAAATCGAGAAAAACACGGCGGCCGCAATAAAGAATGAATCGGGACTTCTCGAGATGATTGCCAAAGAACGAATCCGGGACGAACTGATGAAAATGCTGATGACGCCGCGAGCCGCTCAAGCTTTTATCTTAACAGAAGATTTAGGGCTTCTTCGCTACGTTATTCCTGAGCTTCGCGAGGGAATCGGCTGCGGCCAGAACAAGCACCATATTTATACGGTTTTTGAGCATAATGTCCGGGCCTTAAATTATGCGACCGAGAAAAATTATTCTTTAGAAATTCGGTTGGCTTCGCTTTTGCACGATGTCGGTAAACCAAGAACCAAAGAAGGCGACGGTCCTGATTCTACTTTTTACAATCATGAAATGATCGGCGCCAAAATGACGGTGGGAATTCTTGACCGGCTCCGATTTCCGAAAGAGGTAACCGAAAAGGTAGTTCATTTGGTGCGTTGCCATCTTTTTTACTACAACGTCGGCGAGGTGACTGAAGCCGGCGTCAGAAGATTTTTAAATCGGGTGGGACCGGAAAACGTTGACGATTTGATTAAGGTCCGGGAAGCCGACCGCATCGGTTCCGGCGTGCCCAAAGCCAAACCATATAAAATTCGTCATCTTCTTTTTATGATTGATAAAGTCAAACGCGACCCAGTTCATCCGAAAATGCTGGCCGTCAAAGGCGACGAGGTGATGCGGATTTTGAAAATTGAGCCGGGTCCGAAAGTTGGCCAAATTCTTTCAATTTTATTGGAAGAAGTATTAGATGACCCAAGTAGGAATACTAAAGAGAATTTAGAATTTAGAATTAAGAATTTAGGAAAACTGACTGACCAAGAATTAGAAAAATTAGCCCAAAAAGCCAAAGAAAAAAAGGAAGAGTTTGAGTCAGGAGTGGAAGAAGAAATCAAAAGAAAATACTACGTTAAGTAGTTATGAAAATATTTAAGTTAGCATCTTTGACTGTTTTTCTAGTTATTTTCGGTCTTGGCGCCGGCATTGGCATCGGGTTTTTGGAAAATTTTTTCAACAGCGATTCCTTTTCTAATTTGACCGCTTCTGTTCCCAGTATGGCTAATGTTGAGTTGCCGAAAGAAGAGCCGCCGGAGATAAATTTGATTTTTGTCGGCGACATTATGCTTGACCGCGGCGTCCGGAGGAAAATTGAAACCGTCGGCGGGGGAGATTTTCGTTTTCCATTTTTAAAAATTGCCAATCTTCTCAAAGAAGCCGATATAGTGGTCGGCAATTTAGAAGGACCGTTATCAGATAAAGGTAAAGAAATAGGCAACCCTTATTCCTTCCGGATGCCCCTTCAGGCGCTGGACGGTTTCACTTTTGTCGGTTTTGACGTTTTATTTTTAGCCAACAACCACATCGGCGACTGGGGCGAAGAGGCCTTAGAAGATACGGTTTTGAACCTTAGAAATGTTGGGATTTTGCCGGTGGGAGCCGGCGTTGATTTGGAAGAAGCTTATTTGCCGAAAACCGTGGAAATCAAAGGAGTAAAATTCGCTTTCCTGGCTTTTTCTGATTTTTTCGTTCCCGGCGTTGCGTTAGCCAAGAAAGAAAAAATAAAATCAGCCGTCAATGAGACAAAAGCTTTGGCTGATTTGGTTGTCGTCGCTTTTCATTTTGGCGACGAATACTCAAAAGAACCGAGCGAGCGCCAAAAACTATTGGCCCAACTAGCTATTGATAATGGCGCCGATTTAGTCGTCGGTTCGCATCCCCATGTCCTCCAGCCGCTGGAAACTTATAATGGTAAGTACATTGCTTACAGTTTGGGTAATTTTGTTTTTGACCAGAATTTTTCCAAAGAAACAATGACCGGCGGTTTGCTTAGAGTTGTTTTGGGGGATAAAAGCATTGTTTCGGTTGGTCTCAATGAGTTGCAAATAAACGAGCATTTTCAGCCCATGGTTGAGTGATTATTCTTTTTTATAATCAAGATACATTACACTTATTATATTTAGGATGCATTACATTCACGATCGTAAGGATAGTGTAACGAGCAAGATTTGGCTTTGAAGTTCCAGCCGTTTTCGTTTAATATAGAGAAGCGGGGCCTGCCCCGTTAGAAATTACCGGGCCGTAGTATATTGGTAGCCCCGAACGAATCCTGATGCGACATCGGGATCGTATGGAGTAAATATACACATTTACCCCGCACTAAAATTTACCGGAATCGTATAATGGCAGTACGCAGAACGCGCCCCCACACCAACGCTAACCGGGGCGGAGTATGCCGGTAGTACGCACGCTTCGGGTGCGTGTAGACTGGGTTCGATTCCCAGCGCCCCGAATGAAGCGTGTGGTGTGGGTGCGAAGGACTCCGTAGTGAGGGTTTGATTCCCAGCACTCCGACATCGCACCGCCGAAGCTTTCAGCAAAGGCGCCCGGGCCGGTAGCTCAGTGGTAGAGCACTGCATTCGCATTGCAGGGGTCAGGGGTTCAAATCCCCTTCGGTCCACCAACAGGAATTTTGCAAATTTTTCGCTGTGGACAAAGAGGTTTGCTCGCCGCGCTCCGCGCGGCTCGCAAGTGTTTCCCGAATGAAATCCCACGG
>JAGUWR010000005.1 GCA_020062265.1 Minisyncoccota bacterium
CGGCGGCGGAAAAGCGAGGGCGGGCAAAAATTCCTTCCCCCCAACCCCCTTCCTTTTTGCCCGCCCGAGCGGAAATTATCAAAAATCGGTGTCCGGATTTTCTTTGAAAAAAGTTCGGATTTTGTTCAGGACAGACAGCACTTCGACTCGCTTCGCTCGCTTACAATGTAATGATGGGAGTATTTACACTGGCGCCACGAATGATTAATCTGGGGAGAAGGTTTGGCGAGCGTAAAAACAGGAATAAATTTAAGGTGGTTATTTAAGTCCGCAAGTATCTTCTGATGGCGACGACGCTGGAGACGATGCCCAAGCCGACGCCGAAAAGCAGTTGGTGCAAACCCAACCGAACAAAATGAGCGCCCATATAAGCGGTCAGGTTTATTTCCGGGATGAAATTTGCAACATGAGGCGAAACCCCTTTTATAATCGGAAGCCAAATAAGAAAGCTTAAAATGGCCGCGACGATGCCGTAAATAATTCCTTCAACCACGTAGGGACCGCGGATGAAATTATTTGAAGCGCCGACCAACCGCATAATGCCGATCTGTTCGCTGTTAGAGTAGATGGCAAGCCGGATGGTGTTGAAAGTGACAAGGACGGCGGCGATGGCAAGGAAAAATGTAACAGTAACGCCGCTTTTTTGGGCAGTGTCAATAATCCGTGTCAGCCGTTCGATAACGAGCTGATTTTGAGCAAAGGTGACTTTTTCAACCAGATTAGCAAGAGAGGGATTATCTAAGTAGCCGGCGATGCTTGAATAGTAGCGGGGGTCATTGGCCTTAATGTTCAGCGAAGCCAGAAGCGGATTTACATCAAGTTCGGCGAGCGTTTGGGTGATAATTTGGTCGTCGGCATGGCGGGCTCGGAAAAGTTTGAGCGCTTTCTCTTGAGAGATATATTCTACTTCTTTTACTTCGGTGAGCCCTTCGATTGTCCGCTTCACGCCAAGAATTTCGTCTTCGGAAGCGTTTGTCTTGAAATAGACACTGATGTCAATTTTATCTTGAAGTGATTGGATTGTTGTTTTTGAGACGACGTTGAAAAGAATAAGTCCTTCAAAAACAAAGAGAGCGAGTATCATCACACTAATCGTTGAAACCGCCAGCCAACCGTTCCGCCAGAAATTATGAAGACCGTATTTTATTATTCGCGATAATGTAACAAACATGTATTTCTCACTTGTGATTATTTTAAATCATAAATCTTCCGTTTTCCTCGTCGCGGATAATTTTTCCGTTATCTAAAGTGACTACCCGCCGGCCAAGAGTGTTGACGATTTCATTCGAGTGGGTGGCAAGGATGAGTGTGCTCCCCAGCTCGTTGATTTTAGTAAGCAGCTTAATTACCTCCCAGGTGTTAAAGGGGTCGAGGTTGCCGGTTGGTTCGTCAGCGACAAGGACCTCCGGCCGGTTTATCATTGCTCTGGCAATTGCCACTCTTTGTTTCTCACCGCCTGAAAGTTCGGCAGGAAAATTAAACATTTTGTCTTTAATGCCAACAAGATCAAGCACTTGCGGCACCAGTTCATTGATTTGTTTTTGAGACCGCCCCGCCACTTCAAGAGCAAAGGCAATATTTTCAAAGGCGGTCTTTTTGGATAGAAGCCGGAAATCCTGAAAAATTACGCCGATATGGCGCCGGAATTCGGGCAGTTCTGACGGCCGGAGTTTGTTGATTTCATAAGAGCCAAAAAAAATTTGCCCCTTGGTGGGCTTTTCTTCACCGATGAGGAGTTTAATTACCGTTGATTTTCCCGCGCCGGAAAGCCCAACAATACTTACAAACTCGCCGGGCTGGATTTTGAAATTTATTTTATCAATGGCGGTGACGTTATGGTTATATGTCTTGGTGACATTCTGAAATACTATCATATGAGTATTCGCTAATAATACTAATTTTAGCAAATAATGCTAATAACTTCAATTCGCGTTATTATTAAATATATTTCGCATTATTCGCGATTATTCTTTAATAAATCAAGATTGCCGTCAAGAACTTCATCCACCCGCGATATTTTAAGCCCTGTTCTGTGATTTTTCACTTGTTTGTAAGGATGAAGGACGTAGGAACGGATTTCGTGGCCCCACTCCGGCGAAACCTTGGTCCGCAAATTAGCCAGCTCTTTTTCCTTTTTGTCTCCCATAAGTTTTAGAAGTTTTGTCTTAAGGAGCCGAAGGGCATGCTCGCGGTTCGCGGCCTGCGAGCGTTCCAGTTGTGAAGAAGTGGTAATGCTGGTCGGTAGATGAACGACCCGGACGGCTGTTTCTACCTTGTTGACATTCTGCCCGCCGGGACCGCCAGAACGGTAAAATTCAATTTTTAAATCTTTTTCCGGAATCTGAATATGACTTGCTTCAATTTCCGGCAATTCCGGTAGCACTTCCACCAAAGCAAAAGAAGTATGCCGGAGTCGTTTGGCATCAAACGGCGAAATTCTGACAAGACGATGAACGCCGGATTCGTTCTTCAAAATCTCGTAGAGATTTTGCCCTGAGCTTATCGAAGAATTACGTATCTCAAGAGTGCTATCATTAATAAACTGCCATTTCCAGTTTTTTTTGTCAGCGTAGCGGCTGTACATTTTTAAAAGCATCTTGGCCCAATCCTTCGCATCATCCCCACCCGCGCCCGCGAGGACAGAGATTGTCGCAATATTCGGGTTGATTTTCATAAAATTGAGC
>JAGUWR010000011.1 GCA_020062265.1 Minisyncoccota bacterium
CGGAAATATGGAAGAAAGGCACGCCGGCTTCATTGGCGACGGCTCTTGCTAATAAAGTTTTCCCCGTACCGGGCGGACCGACAATGATGACTCCTCTGGGGATACGGGCGCCGATCTCCAGGTATTTTTTAGGGTTTTTAAGAAAATCCACTACTTCCTCAAGTTCTTCTTTAGCCTCTTTAAGACCGGCGACATCTTTAAAGGTAACTTTGTCGCGGGCCGGAGTGAAAAGACGCAAATTCACTTTTCCGAAGGAGAAAGCTTGGTTGACTCCGGTTCGAGCCTGCCTAAAAATCCACCAGAAAATAAGGACGATAATAATAATCGGGAGGAGACTGGGGATAAGAATACTCGCCCAATAGCGGAAACCGCTTTCTTCCTGGACCTTGAGTTTGATTGATTGAAGAACTGCCGGCTCCATTCCATAATTCCGAAGAGTTTCGCTTAAACCAACTTCGGGTTCTTTACGCGCACTCGCTGCGCTGCCGTCGACTAAAGTAATTTTTAGGTCATTGCCGGCAACGATAATTTCTTTTACTTCGCCGGCGTTTATCTTCTGGGTGAGCTCGTTTAAGGAAATTACCGTCGGTTTTTTCTGCCCCACTTCTAAGAAAAAAGAGAAAAGGACAGTTATAAGAATAAAACTCAAGATAACCCAGAGAAGATTTTTGGTTAAATTTTTCATACTGTTTTATTTTAATTCAAAAGTTCCTTTTAATCAATTCATTCTGATTCACAAATTTCACTACCTCTTGGAAATCTTTTCCACCCGAGGTGGATCCGTCCAGAAATTATAGTGTTTTTCCGATAAAAATTCTAACCAGCGGTTCGGTGTTTGACGGCCGAGCCGTAATCCAACCTCGTTCAAATTCCAAAGTGACGCCGTCAATTTCTGATAGATTTACGGCTTGCCGCCGGTAGCGCTTTTTCAGCGCCGCCACCAGCTTTTTGGGTTCTTTTGTTTTGATATTTATCATTTGAGTTGAGAGTTTCTTCGGGAGCATTGCTTTAAATTGAGAAAGGGGATAAGGAAGTCTGGAGACGGCGTTCATTATTTTAATGACCGCCAAAACGGCGTCGTCAGCGCCGAAGGATTCCTGAAAATAGTAGTGGCCTGAATACTCCGCGCCGAGCGTCGCTCCCCGTTTTATTATATTTTTCTTCATGAAATAAGTGCCCACTTTTGAGGCGAACGTTTTTTTCGGGAGGAGGCCGGCGTATTTTAGCGTTTCAAAGGTGGCGATCTCAGCAACGAATGGCGGCCGGCTGTTCAGAAAAAGGAGGTGAGCGATGAGGTACGGTTTTACTGTTTCGCCACGGTCGTCAACAAAAAAGGCTCGGTCGCCGTCGGCGTCAAAAGCGACGCCGAGATTGGCTTTGTGTTTTTTGACGGCTAAGCGCAAATCGCGAAGGGCGAATGGTTTTGACGGGTCAGGGCCGTGAGCCGGGAAATTGCCATTAGGCTTAATATTTAAATAATAGGTTTTAAGTTGTAAGTTATGAGTTATAAGTTTGTTTAAAACTAATCCGGTCGTGCCGTTTGAGCAGTCAAAAACAACCCGCAGCGGCCGTTTTAGATTTATGAACCTATTAAGAAAATTTACGTATAGATTTAGATATTTCATAGCCGCTAATCATTTTTGCTTTTTTACCAACCACCTTCAGACCGTTATATTCTTTGGGGTTGTGGGAGGCAGTGACCATGATGCCGCCGGCCGCTTTCAGTTTGCTCACCAAGAAATAAAACATCGGCGTTGTCGTCAAGCCAATTGAAATTGCCTTAATCTTGTAATCTTGTAATTTTGCAATGAGGGTTTTGTAAAGTTTTGGTGAGCTTAAACGGACATCGCGGCCGACAATGATTTTGCCTTTCTTGAAAAACTTGATAAAAACCGGGGCGATTTCAGCAACGGTTTTTTCATTAATTTCTTGCGGGTATTGACCGCGGATGTCATAAGCTTTGAAGATACTTTTATCCATCATTTGAATTTTACCTGTTTTTGGTCTTTAATAAAAATGAAATATGGCTCGTCGCCCTAAAAAAGGAGTTGTTCATTCGTCCAGCAAAGGAGATAGAGATAACGAAAAAGCCCATTCGCGTCTCCATCCGGAAACGAAAAAAAGTATCGGCATCGTTGTTTTTCTCGGCTTCGCCATTATCTTCATTCTCGCGGCCGTTGGGCGAGCCGGTCCGGTCGGCGGCGCAATCTACAATTTTCTTGATCGTTTTTTGGGGTGGGGATATTATCTTCTGCCGGTGGTATTTTTTTTGATGGCTTTTGCTTTCACGGCGCCGGAACGGAAAAAGCTATTGAGCACTACTGTTCTCGGCGGGCTTGTTTTCATTTTTTCCGGCTTGGGGTTTATTGACATTGTTTCGCCGGGTAATGGCGGTCTTATAGGCGCCATTATCGGCTCTCTCAAGCGGCCTTTTGGCCAGCCGGTCGCTCTTATTATCGCTCTTACAATTCTCATTGCTTCATTTTTGGCTATTATCAACCGTCCTCTTCGTGTTCCTAAATTCAAGAAACCCACAGAACCTGAAATTTCCGGGGTGGAAACAGCTAGACCGGTAGCGGTGGGGACAGTGTCCCCGGCCGCGCCTCCCAAAGTCTTATACGGCGGGCAAGCCGAAACAAAAGAAAAAAAAGAAGAGGGGGAACCGGCAAGTATCCCGCATGTTTTCCCGCCGCTCTCGCTCCTGAACGCAAACGTTGAAAAACCAACCATCGGCGATCTCCGCGCCAATGCCAATGTCATTAAACGGACCCTTGAAAGTTTCGGCCTCTTGGTTGAAATGGGAGAGATTAATGTCGGCCCCACCATCACCCGTTATACTCTTAAGCCGGCTGAAGGCATCAAACTTTCAAGAATTACCGCTCTGAACCAGGACCTGGCTCTGGCTTTGGCCGCCCACCCCATCCGGATCGAAGCGCCCATCCCCGGTAAATCTTTGGTCGGTGTTGAGGTTCCGAATAGAGCCGGGGCTCTTGTTCGGTTGGGTAGTTTGCTCCGTTATCCCGAATTTCAAAAATCCGACGTCCTTACTTTTGCTCTTGGCCGTGACGTCAGCGGCGAACCGATTTTCACCAGCATTGATAAAATGCCTCACCTTCTCATCGCCGGCGCGACTGGCAGCGGGAAAACGTGCGATGCCGGCACTTATATATTCAGCGGAAAAGGCATGCTGTCCTTTCAAGAAATCCTCTCTCTTCCCTTGAATTCTCAAAAAGATTTTCAAATCAATGTGGCAACTCGCGATGGTGTTGAAATGACAAGCAAAACTTATAACAACGGCATTTGTGACTTTTACCGCCTGGAAACCAAAGAGGGTTATCATATAGAAATAACCGCGGAACACCCCCTCTGGGTAATAAATAACGATGGTGGAATGGAATGGCGGCAAGGTGCGCAAATTAAGTCGGGCGATTATGTTGCCATTAAGCGGGGAGCGGCGTTATTCGGTCCCCGGTGCGTTTTGGATTTCAAACCATCCACTCATAAAACTAACAAAGCCCGTCTAATCAAAACCCCGGCTGAAATGACGCCGGAACTCGGCTTGTTTCTGGGGCTCTTAACCGCGGACGGCGGATTAACCGTAAAAAGGAAAGTTGTTTATACTCAAGCCGACAGTGGTCTTCTTCGTCTTTATCAAAAGCTTCTGAAAAATCTTTTCGGTATCGTGAGACCCATTGCTAAAAAATCCGGCCAGTCAAATGCGGCCGAAGACATAATTGTTCATAGTGCTGCGCTTAAAGATTTTCTGTCCTATCTGGGTATGCCGGCGGTTGGGGCAAGAGATAAAGAAATTCCGAAGTTTATTCGGATGGCGGAGCCGGAAG
>JAGUWR010000031.1 GCA_020062265.1 Minisyncoccota bacterium
TAGGAGTGGCCACGATGTATAAAATACCCATAGGTCATTTATGGCGAGTGCTTTTTACTTTTTGCACCTTTAAATATTTTCTAAATCTGAAAAGAGCCGGCGTCCGATACGCCGGCTTGCCGGGGCGATTACCGACTTTTGAATGTTTTTTCATATTTACTCCTTTCTTAATAAAGCAGCTTTGATAATTTTATCTAACAACGAGGAAAACGAGATGCCGACGGCTTGGGCAGCCCGCGGGATTAAGCTGACGGCGGTCATTCCGGGGATGGTATTCGCTTCCAAAATATAAAATTTTTTATCGTTACCGAGAATCATATCAGTGCGTGAGACGCCGCGACAGCCGAGAATCTTATGGGCTTGGACTGCGGTTTTTTGAATAAGTTTATTAATCGGTTCGGAAAATCTGGCTGGCGTTATTTCATCGGTTGCTGTCGGGTCATATTTAGCTCTGTAGTCAAAAAACTTGCTGACTTTAGGAATAATTTCAGTGGGCGGCAAGGGATATGCTGATTCTGGCCAACCGTGATCTAAAACACCGCAAGTCACTTCCCGGCCGTGAATGTAAGGTTGGATTAGGACTTCCCGCGAAACATTAAGAACTTCGTTAAAGGCCCCGCTCAAACCATGTTCGTTTTCAACAATGGTTGTGGCCACGCTCGAACCATTATCATTCGGCTTCACCACCACCGGATAACCGATGTAGTGTTTTATTTGATAAAGAACGATTGAGGGCATATCCTGCCATTTGAATTTAGAAACAAGAACAGAATAAGGAATGTCTAAACCGTGATCTTTCAAAAGCCGTAAAGATAAATATTTATTCATTGTTAAAGCGCTTGGGAGAACGGTTGAACAGGTATAAGGTAAATCAGCTTCTTCAAGAATTGCTTGAACCGTACCGTCTTCGCCATAAGTGCCGTGCATTGCTACAAAAACAACGTCAAATTCCCCCTTTAGTTTCTCTGGTTCAATTTGCCATTTACCTTCTTTGTCTATAACTACTGGCTTTGTCGAGTATTTGCTATCATCCAAACAAGAAATGACATTTTCGCCGGTTTTAAGTGAAACTTCGTGCTCCGAAGAAGGACCACCCATCAAAACCGCCACCTTAATTTTATCCACAATCTTGGCCATTTGATACTTTGATTATAATTTAATATCATAAAAATTGCCACGCTGTGAAAGGACTGACCCGCAAGCGTACGATGCGGGCTAAGTATTTTACGACGGGCAAGGTGTGCGCCTTTAAAAGAAAAGCAGGGGAAAGTTGTAAACCCGCGCTGTCATTATCTTCCTGCAAAAATTACCTTAAAATAATTTATCTTAAAAGCAGGAAAACAGCCGGGTTACCAACCGCCCCTGTTTTTCTTTTTTTATTCTTCGGCCAAAAAACCGCCGATTTGAAAATCAACCATCTGTTTATAAACCGGGCAGGATTTCATGAGTTTCTTATGGGAGCCGCGGCAAATCACTTTTCCTTCCTCAAGTACGATGATGACGTCGGCATGACGTACCGTCGAAAGACGGTGGGCAATAATAAGTGTGCTTCGTCTAGCTTTATCGGTTGTCCAGTCAGCGTTTTGTACACCAATCCTCCGAATGCCACTATATTTTTTGGTTTAACGATTCTCATCTCTTCTGCCAATAATCTTATCTGTTCATCAATCACCCTGCTGTCTGGCTACGCACTATGGTCATAACAACACTTCACCATATTTGTCAGAAATAGCTTATTTTTAAGCAATTCTCGCTGTAATTTCTCTGTATGTCCTCTCTTCCAGTTTGATCTTAACGGCAGATCATATGCAGCAGTTTTACTTATTAATCCACCTCCAGCGAGCACCTTCCAAAACTGCCTTACTCCTATAAACGGGAATCTCGCACTTTTGTATTCGGGGTCAGAGCTTAAGTTTCGGTAAGTCGGATTAACCAGAACCAGCATCAGTTTCGGGTTCATAACACCGTAACCATGAATGTGCTGTAAATTATTGCCTGCTGTTTTGCAGAATTTGCAATGGTCTACCCGCTTATATAATTTTCCCAATTTCTCGTTTTTCATCTTCCATGACACTTTTAAGGTACTACACTATAGTGTAGTACCTTATCGATTACGCTTCTGAGGGTAAACTAATTTTCCGTGCGGTAAAATTAATCTTTTGCTGACCGGTTGGGGATAAACTGACCAACCGCCCTTTCTCTTTGTGTTGCCCCAGCCGTAACCGCTAACATACCCTTTCCCGCCACGAAGACTCTTTCTGATGGCGCTGATAGTTGTAGGTGAAAGCCAAAGTACTTTACTGATTTCGCTATAGCTTTTCCCTTGTTTCAAAAGCTCTAGTGCTGCCGCCCGCGTGGTAATTTGCTTTCTTTCAGAGGCGGTAGTGAGCATAGTCAAAGAACTTTCAGTACCCCGCGGCGATAACGTTTTAGCAAGGTTTTCGACAAGCTGATTCCAAACATAACCATCTAATTCCTTCCGTGACTTAAATTTATCAATCAACGGCATTGGCCTCATGGAACAATTTTACTATAGCACAGCTACTACACCATAGTGTAGTAACTCTCCTTGTTCTTTGTTTCTCCGCTGTCTACCGACCATGACAATGCTTATATTTTTTGGGACGGCCGTCTTCATATTTCGCTCCGCACCAACAGGGGTCATTTCTGCCCAATTTCTTGGCCTCGGGTGGCGGGGTTTGACGATGGACATGTTCGGTATGCAGTTTTGTTAAATCAATTTCAAAAAGCGGCATTATTGTTTCTACGGCCATCGCTTCGTAATCTTCATTTAATTTCTTGTAAAGCATATGAGCTTCACGGCGGTATTCAACAATCGGCTCGTGCTGGGCATAGGCCCTGATATTAACCGACTCCCGCAAGGCCTCAAGATTTTCAAGGTGGCCGACCCAGAACATATCCAAAATCCTCACCAGCTGCTGGCCAATGAGAATAGAACGCTCAAGCTCAAGTTTTCCCGGCAACTTGCTTAAATCCTTACCGTGATTTTTCAAAATATCCTCAACGATGGGACGAATTTCATTTTTCTCTCCCGCTTCTAAAACCTCCAAGCGTTTCTTATAAACCACTGTTCGCTGTTTATTCAGAACGTCGTCAAAATCAAGAAGGTGGCGGCGGAGGTCAAAATTAATGCCCTCGATTTTTTGTTGGGCTTCGTTAACGGCTTTGGACACAAGCGAGGATTCAATCGGCACATCATCCGGCATATTAAATATTTCCATCAAGTTTTTAATTCTTTCGCCGCCGAATATTCTAAGCAGATCATCTTCAAGGGAAAGAAAAAACTGGGAAGAACCAGGATCGCCTTGCCGGCCAGAACGGCCGCGAAGCTGGTTATCAATCCTCCGAGCTTCATGACGCTCGGTGCCGATTACGTGCAACCCCCCGGCTTCGCGCACTTTTTGTGCTTCGTCGGCATCTGGCGGATTACCGCCAAAGACAATATCAACGCCGCGGCCAGCCATATTAGTGGCAACGGTTACCGCACCAACTTTTCCGGCTTGAGCGATGATTTCACCTTCTCGTTCATGATTCTTAGCATTTAAAACCTCGTGAGGAATACCGGCTTTTCTAAGATACTCTGAAATAATTTCGTTATTGGTAATTGAGGTCGTACCGAGAAGAATCGGCTGACCTTTTTCGCGCCGCCGCTTCACTTCCTCAACTACCGCTTCGTATTTAGCGGCCTTGGTTTTATAAATTGCGTCGGGCAAATCCATTCTAATCATCGGCTTATTGGGCGGGGTGCTCGCCACATCGAGGTTGTAAACTTTATGAAATTCTTCAGCCGAGGTCTGGGCCGTACCGGTCATCCCGGCGATTTTTTTATAAAGACGGAAATAGTTCTGGATGGTGATTTGAGCGTAAGTTCTGTTCTCGTCTTTAACCTGAACTCCCTCTTTGGCTTCAACTGCCTGATGAAGGCCGCCGGAATAGCGCCGGCCGAAAAGCATCCGGCCGGTAAATTCATCAACAATAATCACCTCGCCGTTTCGCACTACATATTGCTTATCACGATGAAAGAGCGCCTTAGCTTTCAAACTTTCTTCAAGAAAATGAACGAGCCGAAGATTCTCCGGCGCGTAGAGATTAGATAGGTTAATCATTTTTTCCACTTTCTCAATACCTTGGTTATTAATGCTAACCGAACGATTTTTCTCATCCACGGTATAGTCGGTTTCCGGCTCTAGTCGATCTGTAACCTTAGCGAAAATTTTATAAAATTCGCTTGATTGGCTATCGGGTGCGGCGATAATAAGCGGCGTTCGCGCCTCGTCAATCAATATTGAATCAACTTCATCTATTATCGCAAAATTAAGTGATGTTGATTCAATCGCGGAATCACGCGGACTAGACGCGGAATCACGCTGAAAATTTTCTGCGCTGTTCTGCGTTTGTTCTGCGTTGGTTCTGCGGGCTTGAACAATCTGGTTCAAGTCATAGGTTAAATTGTCACGAAGATAATCAAAACCGAATTCGTGATTGGTGCCGTAAAGAATATCGGCTTGATAAGCTTCTCCCCGACTAATCGGACGGAGAAATTCTTCAAACACCTTAAAACCACCCAATGTATCCCTCTCTTCGTCTTTTCCCTTGGTGTGCTCGGGATCGTATTGATAAGCCGCATCGTGAACCAAACAAGTCACTTTCAAACCCAAAGCATTGTAAATTTGTCCCATCCAAATCGTGTCACGTTTAGCAAGATAATCATTGACGGTAACAATATGGACCCCCTTGCCGGAAAGCGCATTGAGATATGCCGGCGCCGTCGCGGCGAGGGTTTTACCCTCGCCGGTCAGCATTTCGGTGATTTTGCCTTCGTGAAGCACCATGCCGCCGATTAGCTGGACATCAAAATGCCGCTGGCCAAGGGTGCGGCGGCTTGCCTCGCGAACTAAAGCAAACGCTTCAGTCAGAACTTCATCTTCAGGCATCCCGTTTTTTACTTTTTCCCGGAGTCCTTTGGATTTCTCTAAAAGTTCTTCATTTTTAAGCTCCTTGAGCTTGGGTTCAAAAGCATTAACTTCTTCTACTTTTCTTGAATATCTTTTAATTTCCTTATCCCCCCAGAAGTTCTTCAAAAATTTAATCATAATGCTCCATTATAGAATTAGAATTTCTTCTTCTAAATTGACTTGAAATTTATCATAGACCTTTTCTTTTACCAATTTAATTAAATTTTTGACGTCTTCAGCTCTAGCATTATCAAAATTTACAATAAAATTCGGGTGTTTTGGCGACACCATCGCCCCGCCGGCGGTGACGCCTTTGAGAC
This sequence comes from Minisyncoccota bacterium, assembly GCA_020062265.1. Taxonomy (GTDB): domain Bacteria; phylum Patescibacteriota; class Minisyncoccia; order UBA6257; family GWB1-50-10; genus JAGUWR01. Next base: position 5,297 of record JAGUWR010000031.1, read on the forward strand.
CGCATTCAGAAATCAAAAAGGCGGTCGGCACCACCGGAAAAGGATCGGTTTTAATTTGGTTTTCGACAATATTAATATATCGCTTGGGGAAAATTTCAAGCGGCACATTTTTAAAAATACTACCGCAATTCGGATATTCCATTGGATTACGCTCAAGACGGCATTGAATTTTTCCCTCAATGGCTTTTTTTATCGCCGAGCTGTCCCCATTTTCTACTCTTATTTTTGCCTCAAGTATAATTTCATTTTTTGCGGAATTTTTGAAAATGCTGTTCCGATACGAAAAGAGACACTCTTGGTTATTTCTTATTATAGATTTATCCGGCTCATTCTGGTCCATACTTAATACTTCCACAATGCTGTCTTTAATTTCGCCGCGAAAAGCGCCGGCATTACCCCGGATGGCGCCGCCGAGCGTACCGGGCAGACCGCCGGCCCACTCCAAACCGCTCAAAGAATGAACAATTGAGTAATTGAGTAATTGAGTAATTAAAGTACCGGCGCCTATGGTTAAAATATTTCCATCTTGATTAACCCCGTTAGAAACAGCCCGCCCCGAGGTAGCCGCCGTCCCGACCCGAGGTCGGGACGGATTTCTAACGGGGTTAATATAATCTAAGCCGATTTTTATAACTACATCATTAAGACCTTTGTCAGGGAAAAGGATGTTAGTGCCGCCGCCTAAGATGAAAACCATTTTATCAAGTTGACTTGCTTCCTTCAATGTTTGAATAAGTTCTTCAAAAGTTTTAGCTTCAAAAAAATATTTTGCCGGACCGCCGATTTTGTAGCTGGAATGTACGCTTAATAAAACGTTCTCTTTGAACATGCCAATTTATGTATAAATTTCCGAAGATGAAGGGCGGATGGCGGTGACCTCCTTGTTTTTTTCACATAGGTGAGTGCTCAATCCATCCGCCCCTATCAATAATACCGCTCCAGTAAAATAAAATAAACCTCGCTCCGACTTACATCGGAGCGGGGAACTGGAGGGGCTTTCCTCAGATTTCACCACTTCCCCGACCGAAGTCGGAGCAATGAGATGAGAAAAACTCAACACTCACCGTTAAACATTATAGCAAAACAGTTAATAAATTGCAATACCTCGCGGTTTGTGAGATTATTTCAACAACACGATGGATTCAAAAAATGCTTATTTAATAGGAATTAAGGGGGCGGGTATGGCCGGTTTAGCGGTGATTCTTAAAAATCAAGGTTACAAGGTAAGCGGTTCTGATGTGAAAGACAAATTTTTCACCGACGGCATTCTTAGACGGGCCGGCATCAAATACCATCAAAACTTTTCGCCCAAAAATCTGCCCCTGGAAAACGATATCCGGTTTATGAGTTCAAATGCCTACCTTGGGCGCAACACCAAAAATCCTGAAGTAAAAGAATTGAAAAAAAGAAAAATCCCAATTACAACCTACTCGGAAGCTGTCGCCGAACTCTTTAATAAAAAATTCGGGATTGCGGTTACCGGCACCCACGGCAAGACAACCACCGCCGCCCTCATCGCCTCCATTCTTAAAAAAGCCGGCAAGAACCCAACCGCTTTAATCGGCGGCGAGGTGATGGAATGGAAATCAAACGTTCTTACCAGCAGAGGCGATTTTTTTGTTTTGGAAGCCGATGAATACCGGAGGCAATTTTTAAAATACCGACCGAACATAATTGCCGTTACCAACATTGACTACGACCACCCCGACTATTTCAAAAATAGAAAAACATATCAAAAAGCATTCAAAAGGTTTAAGAAAAATCTTAAACCCGGCGGCAAGATTTTTTATTCGCCTCAAAAAATCAAACAACAATTTAAAACTTCTCTTCTTGGTCAATACAATCAAGAAAATATTCATCTTGCAAGAAGTGTAGCGTTGTACCTTGGTACAGCGCCTAAAATAATCGAAAAAGCCATTATTGAATTCAAAGGCGTCCGGCGGCGATTGGAAAAAATCGGCGCATATAAAGGCAATATTGTTATTGATGATTACGCCCACAACCCTCAAAAAGTGAAAGCTTCTCTCGCCGCTTTGAAAGAAGCTTACCCGCGTAAGAAGCTATCGGTTATTTTCCAACCACACACCTTTTCCCGAACCCAAAAATTTCTAAAAGAGTTTGCTGAAACCTTAACTATTGCCGACAACATCTATCTCCTGGATATTTATAGTTCGGCAAGAGAAAAGAAAGGGAAAATAAATTCCGATAAGTTAGCAAAGGAAATAAAAAAAATAGACCGAGGCGCCGTCAATCTAAAAACTATTGAAAATGCTATTAGATTTTGCCGGCGCGGCAACGTCCCAAAAGGCCTTTGGGTAATAATGGGAGCGGGCAACGTTTTTCAGGTCGCTTATGCTTTAATAAAAAGATGAAAAAAATTGGCATTCTTGGCTTTGGCAGAGAGGGTCAAGCGGTTCTCCGATTTCTAAAAAAACGAAAAATTCATCCTGTTAGAAATAAGCCCCGACGTGACGTCGGGGCTGCCGTCGTGCCAAAGGCAGGCCCCGTTAGAATTCCCAAGGGTGCCAGCAGTATCAAGAAATCTGTGACAGAATTATATTCCCCAATGAATTCTAACGGGGCAGGGCGGATTTTTAACGGAGCAGGAGCCGATATTTGGGTTTTGGATAAAAATTCTAATCTTCGAGCGCCTCGCGGCATTAAAACCATCCTCGGCAAAAAGTATCTTTCTAATCTTGGAAACTTTGATGTTGTCTTCCGCTCACCCGGTCTGCCTTACCGTCTGCCGGAAATCCAGAAAGCCATTAAAAAAGGTGTTGCCTTCTCAAGCTCAACCGAAATTTTTTTCAAAAACGCCAAGGGTTTAATCATCGGCATCACCGGCACCAAAGGTAAGGGCACGACTGCTGCCCTACTTTATAAAATCCTCAAGTCCTGCGACAAGAATGTTTATCTTGTCGGCAATATCGGCTCGCCGACCATCAATGTTCTTTCTAAATTAAAGAAAAATTCAATCAGCATCTTGGAGCTGTCCAGTTTCCAGCTCCAAGATTTAAAATATTCGCCTCAGATTGCGGTTATCCTTGGAATTTTCCCAGAACATTTGGATATGCATAAAAATTTCAGAGAATATGTGGAAGCTAAATCAAATATCTGCCGTTATCAAACCAAAAAAGATGTTGTTTTTTTTCAAAGCGATGATAAATGGAGTCGCTGGATCGCCCAAAAGAGCCGCGGCAAGAAAATCACGGTTAGCGTTCCATCCCGCCCCCTGCCGTTGAAAATCCCAGGTGAACACAATCTTAAAAACGCGGCGATGGCGGCGACGGTGGCTGAATTTCTGAAATGCCCGAAAGCAAAAATCCTGAAAACCGTCAAAAATTTCTGCGGCCTGGAGCACCGTCTAGAATTTGTCCGGGAAATAAAACATTCCAACATTCTGCAGAATGTTGGAATATCGTTTTATAACGATTCGGCTTCAACTAATCCTCAAACTGCGGCCGCGGCGATAAAAGCGTTTACCGGGCTGAAAATTCTCATTGCCGGCGGCAAGAATAAGAAATTGAACTATGCTCCGCTTGCCAAAGCGCTAAAAAATTCCAACACGAAAGCAGTTATTCTTTTCGGCGAAAATAAAAAGAAAATTAAAAAAGTAATCAGTAGCCAGAAACTAGTAATTAGGGAAGTTAAAAATCTAAGTCACGCCGTTCAGCTCGCTTACCAAACCGCCAAGGCCCTAATTACTAATTACCACTTACCAATTACCGTCTTATTCTCCCCTGCCTCGACGAGTTTTGATATGTTTCGGGATTACAAAGACAGGGGTGAAAAATTCAAATCACTCCTCTTCGTTATGGGCGGTCGGCGATTCAAGAGTTAATTGTTCAATTCCTGACGCTTCACCGGTAATCCGCAAAACATCTTTATCAATCTTACCCAATTCTTTATAGGCGCTGTTGTACATACTGACCGTGGTGCCGAGATGAGTGCCTAATTTCTTCATATAGGTTTCGTAGCTGGAGAGGTGGCGGCCGAGTTCCTCAACGCGTTTGCGGATTTCTTTGGCTGATTCTTCAATCTGAAGAGCGCGCAAGCCCTGAAGAACCGTCTGAAGATAAGCAAAAAACGAGGTCGGTGAAACAATGATTACTTTTTTATCAACAATGGCGTATTCAACCAAATCCCGGGCATTGACCGAGCCGACTTTATTGATAAGCAAATCATAATAAACCGCCTCGGCCGGAATAAACATAAAAGCAAAGTCCATTGTCCCCTCTCCGGGTTTGATGTACTTGGCGGTCTCGTCAACCCTGTTTTTAAGATCGTTCCGTAAGGCCTCCTCCAGCCGCTTTCGTTCGGCTTCATCGCGAACTTCAAGAAGCCGATTGTAATTTTCCAAACTGAATTTAGAATCAATCGGAATCAAACGATCTTTTATAAAAATAACGGCGTCCACAATCGTGCCGTCCTTAAAACCATACTGCATCTGGAAGGCGCCGGGCGGGAGAACGTTTTTCAAAACCGTTTCAAGATAGTACTCGCCAAGAATGCCCCGCTGTTTCGGATTTTTTAAAATATCTTGAAGGTTTTGAAGTTGATCGGCAAAATTAACGACTTGCTTATTGGTCTCATCAAGTTTAACCAAACGCTCGGTCACGTCACGAATAATTTTGGCGCTTTCACCAAACTGCCGCTGGATGATTTTCGTTGATTCAGTCAATTTTGAATCAACGGTCCGGCGGATTTCCTTAATTTCATTCTGAAGCATCAGATAGGCCTGGCCGCCGGCTTCATCTTGTTTTCCTTTTCTTTGCGAAAAAATATAAACCGTCAAGCCAACTACAGCCGCCCCAAAAACACCGATTAAAATCCAAAGTAGAGTCATCTTTTACATTCTACCATAAATTTCTTCCCGTTTCTCTTTCAATCCTGTCCTCAAAAACGTTGCATATGTAGCTATGTAGCAAAGTTGAAGACATTAAATTACTACCACTATGCCATAGCATAGGGCTATGCGATCGAATAGTACCTTCATACCACCCCCGCGTTGTAGCATTGCTCGCAATAGATGATCTCTTTCTGTTCTGGAGTGCAGGAGGTTTCGAACTCGTTGGAGCACTTCTCTACGCCGTGGAAATGGGAAGCGGTGTTTTGGTAGATTGGTAGACATGTTGTTTCCAGAGTTAGTCTAAAAAACCGGTTCTTTGGCAAAAAGTAAAAGTAAATTTTTGTTTATCGTAATTTATTCCAATTCATACGTATATGCGTGTGAATTGGTTAAAGATAGAATTTGTCTATCTTGATATTAAGATTTAATTAACGGAAATGATAACGGCAACGACAATCAGAAGAAGAATTGAAAGAAGAAAATTTGTTCCGATAAGAAGATAGGAAAGAATTCTTTCGCGGCGGAAGAAAACTTCAGCGAGAATAACGTTGGCGACCATCATTAGAAAAACTGCTCCGACAATAAGCCAGAGGTCGATGACACTCCCGAAAAAATCCGCCCCGCTGTAGGCGTCAAAATGAAGAATAAGAGGCGTACCAAGTTCACTCACATTGAAAGCCGTTAACGCTACACTCGCCAAAATAAGAACAGCGCTCGCGGCCGTAAATCCTGTCAGAACTTTTTCTTTTAGAATAACCATTGCGCTCCCAACCGGATTTGAACCGGTGTTCCATGGCTGAGAACCATGTGTCCTGGGCCACTAGACGATGGGAGCATTAAACTTCCTCGTCATACATCCCTGGCTTGGCAAGCCACAGTTTATCCTGGCGAACCAAAAGTTTTTCGGCTTTGTCGGGCTCGGCCATAACTTCTTTGACAACTTTTTCTAACCGCACGGCCTGGGATGCTTTTACTAAAATTAAATCTCCCTTTTGCAATTTTATTTGGAGTGTCCGGCCGGCTTCATCAACCGTCCTAAAATGAAATATCCGTTCTTCTTTCATCCCGGCTTGACGGGCCGTTTCGGCAATAATCTTACCACGGATGCCGACGGTGAAAAGAATATCAACGGTTTTTGCCGCCAAGCGACCCATCGCCTCGTGAGCTTCAAAAGTATATTTGCCAATTTCGAGCATATCAGCCAAGACCGCAATCTTCCGCTTTGCTTTTAATAAACGGACTGTTCCAAGGGCTTCTCGCATCGCAATCGGCGAAGCATTATAGCTGTCATCAATAATCGTCGTTCCTTTGAGACCGCCGATAAGTCGCATCCTCCCCGCCGGCGGCTCGTAGCCGGATAATGCTTCGGCAATTTTAATCAAATTCATACCAAAAATCAAACCGACGGCGGCCCCGGCCGCCGCTGAATAAACCATTCCTCTGCCAAGTAGTCCGTCTAATCTCACCGGCACCACGCTCCCCCCGTAGTTAAGCTTAAAGGCAACGCCGCCCGATTTTCCGTCAAATCTGTTCTTAAAATTAGTAACTCTGACATCAGCGAACTCGGAAAAACCGAAAGTAACCGTATGGGCGCGAGTCTGGAAACGAAGATTTAAAATTGAAGCATCATCAGCATTGAGAACAGCGAAACCGGTAGCCGGCAAATGAGTAATCAGTTTAGATTTTTCGCGGAGAATTGCTTCTGGCCCCGGGAAGAATTCAACATGAACCGGGATATCACCGACGGCGGTAAGGATGCCAACTGAAGGCCGGGCGATTTTAAGGAGATAGCTCATATCACCCGGCCGATCAATACCGTATTCCAAAACAAGGAGATCGGGGTAGGATTGTGTTTTAAACAAGAGCTGATGAAATGATCGCCGCAATACCTCCAGCCAAAAAAAGAACCCGCCGGTCGCCTCCCAGTCGCCGAGAATGGCTAGCGGCAAACCGATCTCATTATTAAAGCTTTTTGATGAACAGCGGACTCGACGCTCGCGGCGGAGAATTATGAAAACCGTTTCTTTGGTTGATGTTTTACCAACGGTGCCGGTAATGCCAATAATACCCGATTGATAGCGGGCAACCGTCGCTCGGGCAAGCGTCTTGAGAATCATTTTTAAAATTTTCAATACTAAAAATCTCATAATTTATCGGGTGGAATACGATAATAGTTTAGTATAAATTGGACTAGTTCTTTAAAGGCCGGCACTACCGTCATCCCGGCCAGCTGAACATTCGGCTTATCAAGCTTAATGAGAGCGACAAATTTCGGATCGCTTGCCGGCGCCAGGCCAACATAGGTATGGATAAACTGGTCAGTATAGCCGCCTTTGTTAAAATCAGGGATTTGAGCGGTACCGGTCTTGCCAGCCACTCGATAGTAAGGAATGACAGCTACTTGGGCTTTCTCAACTGCTGACTCCATCATTTCAATCACTTGATGGTTTGCTTCTCCACTAATCACTCGCCTTATCACTTGCGGCTCTTTTTCGGCGTTAACATAAGGTTTCATTAAAACGCCGCCGTTAGCAATAGCCGAGAAGGCATTAATAAGGCCAATTGGCGTCACCGCAATTCCTTGGCCAAAAGCGGCGGTCGCAAAATCAATATCCCGAGCGTCCTTTCGGGCGAACGGCTTGAGGTTGCCTATTGTTTCATCCGGTAAATCAATATTGGTTGACTCGCTGAAGCCAAATTTTAAAAGATAATCCAAGAATTTCTTATGACCAATTTTTGATTCAGCAAAAACGGCGCCGGTATTGACCGA
>JAGUWR010000041.1 GCA_020062265.1 Minisyncoccota bacterium
AACTTTTTCATAGGCCTTCCGTGCTTCCTCATAGTAGCAGAAAAGGTCTTGCTCGGATTCATGAAAACTGTATAAATCCTTCATTATAAATTCGCGGCTTCTCAAAATGCCGGACTTGGCCCTGGGTTCGTTCCGGAATTTGGTCTGAATCTGATAAGCGTAAAAAGGCAAATCCTGATAAGAATTAATGAATTTTGAGGCAATTTCCGCCAGGACTTCTTCGTGAGTCCAGCCGAGCGTGAAGTTAGGTGATTTTTCCTTTTTTCCTTTGACTTCAAATCCTATCCCCACGTCCCAGCGGCCGCTTCTATCCAGATATTTCTTCTCCACCAGCGCCGGCATCAGCATTTCCTGACCGCCGATAGCATCCATTTCTTCGCGAACGATATCAGATATTTTCTGAATGACCCGCCAGCCAAGAGGAAGATAGGAATAAACGCCGGCCGAGTTTTTATAAATAAAACCGGCCCGTTCCAGAAGCCGGGCATTGGCGCTAACCTCGTCCTTGGGAAACTCTTTCAACGTTTTCGTAAAAAGCTTGGATTGACGCATCAGTAATAGCTTACTAAAAAACCATTTAAATGGCAACTAATTGCCGCAACTTTGCCGGCGGCAAAATAACAATATCTAAAAGCATAAATTTATCAATATAATTTTATCACATAAGCCACTGGACGCGACCGATTGAGCCGTCGGTCAGCCGGACTTTGATACCGCGGGGATGACTCGGCCTGGAGGTCAAAATTTCCTCCACAACTCCCTGCTTGTACTTCTTCGTGCCGTAATGCGCTTTCTCAATGATCCAAGCCGCCAGGCCGGGTTTGATTTCGCTCCGCTTCGGCGGGTTGGGGTTGTCGATTGAATTCGCCATATTTCTATAGTTTTGTTTTTCTTCTCCTTCTTCTTTCCGCGGTGCAGACTTCTTTTTCACTGAAACCGAAGTGGTGGGCGATCTCATGCCAAACCGTGTCACGAATGATTTCTCTTATTTCCTCCTCATCCCGCGCCTCCGCCACGATCGGATTCATGAAAATAGTTATCTTGTCCGGCAGGACGCTGGTATAATTTGAGCCGCGTACGACTTTGGGGATGCCTTCATACAATCCGAAAAGAGCTCCGCCGCCCTCCGGCTCATCTTCAATCACAATGGCGGCATTCTCAATCAACCGCCGAAACTTCTCCGGAATCGCTCCAATTCCCTCTTCCACCAGCTGTTCAAAAATTTCCTTTTTCATGTTTCTCCTAATTTTTGTTGGCTTCCTTAATACAATATTCTAACATTCTGCAGAATATTAGAATATTTTCATGAATTTCAGGAAAGACCAACCGTAAGGCGACAAAAAATGGGTAACCTGCCGACCTTGGTATTTTTTATTCAGAAGACCGGCTTGGACCAATCGGCGGGTGTGCTGGGAAATAGTTTTGAAGTTGCCGCCAAGCTCGTCGGCAATTCCCTCAACAGTAATCCCCTCACTTCTCTCAACGGCCAATAAAATGGAAATCCGCCAGTGATTGGCCGCCCCTTTAAAGTACCGTTCAAGTTGCTTGGATGTCTTCATATCTCTTTTATTATAAACATTCCAACATTCTGCAGAATGTTGGAATGTTTAATTTGGGGTTCTTAATTTTTTGTTGGCGTTCTTATTTATTCTTATATACTTTTATAATCACTCTTCCTCTATCTTTTTTGTTTAGATATGTCTTATAGATGGCTATCTGTTTAAAACCGACTACGCTAAGTATATCTTTAAAACATTGGATATTCGGACCCCACCAGTTTGTCGGGTCATTGCTCAATTCGCTGCCGGGATAAAATTTCATCATTGGCTCCTTTGTTTTTGTCTTAATGTAATGACTTTCTAAAATCAAAAGTTCTTTGGTTTTTGAGTAAATGATTTCCAGGGCTTTCAAGGGATGTTTAATATGGTATATCACTCCAAATAATAAGAAGGCGTTAAATTTATTTTTGAGACGGGGTAAATCGTACAAATTCTTTCCAGCGTGAATAACGCCGGGCTCATTCTTCCACTTTCCGCTCCTGCTTCTCCGGCCTCAAGGTTGGGGCCTCTCTTGTTTGAACTTCCCTTACCGACGACTCAACGGCCTCTTTGGTCTCTTTCTGCTCGCCAATCATTACCTCAATTGAGGAAAGAGCAGTCCTTATTTCTCTTAAAATGATGTTCAAACGCTCGGCGACCGCTTCCCGCCCGACTAAATTTAAACTCTCAACGATTTTGCTTTCGGCCTGGCTAAAAAGCTTAAAGAGACGCGGTGTGTTCTCCAGGTTCAAGCCATGCTCCCGGGCCCGACGCTTCAGTTCGTCAAACTCCCGCCTGAATTCATTCACCTTCTCGGCCGCCTCGGCCGACGAACCGGTCAGAAGCCGGAGACCGTTACGGGTAACGGCTTTGGCGCTGGTGGCTTGACCCAAAGCCCGGCCGTAGTCACCGGCTTCAAATAGCCGTTGGGCCTGCTCTAAATTGAACTTTGCTTGTTCGGCAAGCTGGCGGACCGCTGTGCCAACGGCGGCGCCGGCCGCCGCCATTGCCGATTGAAGTTCATTGACCGCTTTCAACGCTTCCTCAATCTCTTCACGGGTTTTCTCCTCACTGACAGCGCTAACTTTATTAAGAAGCGGCTGCCGCATAACATTAAGCTGCATCTTCAGAGTAGGGCTGGAAACGTTCTCCCGCAACGAATCCAAAATTTCAAGTTTTTTCTCCTCCGGCTTCTGTAAATTCTTAATCAATTCCGAAAGTTGAGGCAGTGAAATCTTCCCCCCTTCAATTCTTCCTTCAAATTTAGAAATCAAATTTTCTTCTGCTTTAAGGAGGCGGTTTTTCATTCCTTCGTTAGTAATCTTACGCTCAACTTTCGAGATAACGTTCAATGCTTCTATTTCCTTTAAAGGATTTTCAATGTTTTTCAAAGCCCGCTCGAAACGCATCTCGGTTTTCTCCGGTAAATCAAATCTTTCAAGAGCTACGCTGAACGATTCGGTCAGCGTCTCCTGGGCGGCCTCGATCTTTGCTTCAAGTTCGGTTCGGCCGGTTTTCAATTCATCGAAGAGCTGTTGATGACGAAGCGCTCGGGCGGTGAGCTCGTCAAGCAGACGATCTACATTCGGGTTTTCACTCGTCTCCCCAAGCGATTCGAGACGGGAACGTAAGCGCTCCACGTTTTGCTGATAGTTATCAATCG
>JAGUWR010000018.1 GCA_020062265.1 Minisyncoccota bacterium
CAAGAGCGGCGAAGAGAAGAAACGCCGTTACCGCCCGAGGAACTATTGAAACGGCAACAAGAAAGAAACGGAGTCGAAGTGAATTACTAATCATTCTTGACCCGCGACGGTAAGCCGATAAAAGAATAATGAAGAAAACGGCCGAACCGATAATGGCAAGAAGAGGAAAATCAGGATAGAAAATGGCCAGGACAGCGACGCCGCTTAGAAAAACAATGGCCGTAAGTTTAGCAAAACTTTTTATATAAAAAATACTAAGAATGATTAAAACTAAAACGGCGACCGCTAAAATGATGGTAAGAGGCAGAAAACGAAACTGAAGGGTTATAAGAGAAAGATTAAAAAAATAGGCGAATCCAAAACTAGCGGCAATCGTAAGAATGCCGACGAGAATAATTTTAATAAGAGAACGGTCGATCTCGGCTTCGCTAACTATTTGACCTATCATCACTGGGTGAGGGCTCATTCTTTTGATTATACATCCCCCACATAATTTAGCAAAATAAATCCCCACACCTTCCTGCGGGGCATTAGACCCCGTGGGAAGGACCGAAATCTTTTTGGTAACCCGCGCGGCAGAGCCGCGGAGTATTCTGAAGGTGGGGGGATAGAATGATCTATCTTATGACGCGGGAGGTTCTTCTGAATTATGTGGGGGGTACATCCCCTGACCTATCTTCTGAAGCTCGGCAGAAAGCTCTTGAGCGGTTCGCTTAATTGACTCAACATCCTGACTGTTAAGCTTCTCTCGAAGCCCTTGAATTTTCTGATTGATGCTTTCCCGAGTCTCGGCCGGAACTTTGTCGCCGGCGTCGCGCAGACTTTTCTCAGCAACATAGATTAAGCTTTCGGCTTGGTTACGCGCTTCGGCAAGTTCTTTTTTCTTTTCGTCATCACTGGCATAACGGGCTGCCTCCTCTTTCAACTTCTCAATCTCCTCTTTGGTAAGAGTGGTGGTGGCTTCAATCTTAACTGACTGGCTCTTGTTGGTGGCTTTGTCTTTAGCAGAAACAGTAAGAATACCGTTAGCATCAATGTCAAAACTTACTTCGATTTGAGGAATGCCGCGAGGCGCCGGCGGTATGCCGTCAAGGATAAAACGGGCAAGCGTTTTGTTGTCAACCATCATCGGCCGCTCCCCTTGCCCAACGTGTATTTCAACTGATGTCTGGTTATCAGCAGCGGTGGAAAAAATTTGGGTTTTTGCGGTCGGAACAGTGGTATTCTTGGGAATCATCGGGGTAGCCACACTACCAAGGGTTTCAATACTAAGAGTAAGCGGCGTTACATCAAGGAGAAGAATATCACGCACGTCACCTTGAAGAATCCCGGCTTGAATGGCGGCACCCACTGCCACCACTTCGTCGGGATTGATGCCCTTGTGCGCCTCTTTACCAAAAAGATTTTTTACCGCTTCCTGAATAGCCGGCATTCTCGTCTGGCCGCCGACTAGAATTATTTCATCAATTTCCGAAAACTTAAGACCGGCTCCTTTCGGCGGCGGCGAAGTTACGGTTTCTTTGACCAGTTCAATTGAACGATCAATATATTCCTTAACCAGGGATTCTAATTTGGCCCGGGTCAATTTCATTAGAAAATGCTTCGGACCGAACGAATCAGAACTGACATAAGGCAAATTGATTTCGGTCTCAAGAGCGGTTGAAAGTTCATGTTTTGCTCTTTCCGCGGCCTCCTTCAAACGTTGGAGAGCAAGGGGGTCTTTGGCAATATCAATTCCTTCCTGTTTTTTATACTCATTCACCAGATATTCAATGATTTTTTTGTCAAAATCGTCACCGCCGAGATGAGTGTCGCCGCCGGTTGCTTTCACATGAACTTGCGGTTCTTTTTTACCGTCTTCAAGTTCAACCTCGCCCACTTCAAGAACAGAAATATCAAAAGTGCCGCCGCCGAAATCGTAGACAACGATTCTTTCTTCCTTCTTTTTATCAACATGATAGGCTAAAGCGGCTGCCGTCGGTTCATTGATGATGCGTCTTACCTTAAAACCGGCTATTTCCCCGGCGTTTTTGGTGGCTTGACGCTGGGAATCGTCAAAATAAGCCGGTACGGTAATCACTGCTTCTTCAATTTTTTCGCCAAGCTTGGCTTCGGCGTCAAACTTTAATTTCTGAAGCACCATCGCCGAAATCTCTTCCGGTTTGTACCAACGGTCGCCCTGGCCGGGCAGACCCATTTTTACTTCCACGCCGCCGTTCGCTGCCTCGCGGATGTCATAAGATAACCACTTCTTATCCCGTTGAACTTCGGGGTCGTTGAATTTCCGACCTATCAAACGCTTTACTGAAAAAATAGTATTTTTCGGGTTGACTACGGCTTGGCGTTTAGCAAGCAAGCCGATCAATCTCTCACCAGCTTTATTGATCGCCGCCACTGAAGGGGTGGTGCGGTTGCCTTCAACATTTTCCAAGAGGCGCGGCTCGCCTCCTTCGACAACCGCCATTGCCGAATAAGTTGTGCCTAAATCAATACCTAAGATTTTGCCCATGTTGTCTAAATTTATGAGCGGAGACCCGTGCGTAGCGAAGTAAATTTAGCTACAACATGGAGCCCCCCCCGCACCTTTGTCGCAACGACCTTGATCGCAAATCAAACAAAGCGGAGCAATTCGGCTTCGCCTTGGCTTGGGTATGTTGATTAATCTTTGCCATAAAGGTGCGGGGTAAGGTTTTGCAACCAAAATTTGCTCGGCTACGCCTCCAAATTTTGGGCAAAGCCCTTACCTTTTGATAATTTAATCTTTGTCGGCCTGATGACTTTGTTATTTAAAAGATAACCTCGTTCAACCTCTTCAGCAATCGTTCCGGGCGGCTGCTCTGATTCAACTTCACCAACTGCTTCATGCTGATTCGGGTCAAAGGACTGACCGGCCGAAACAATTATCTCGCTCAAGCCAAACTTTTTCAAAATGCCGGCAAATTTTGAACGTATCAAAATTATTCCCTTCTTGGCCGTATCCTCCTCCTTGAGCATCGTTAAACCCAAATCAAAACTATCCAAAACCGTAATCAGTTCTTTTATAAAAAAACTTAAATTAAATTGAGCAAATTCTTTAAACCTCTGCTCTTCGTCTTTCTTGTAGTTAATCAAGTCGGCTTTGGCTCTTTTCCAACCGTCTAGATATTCATTACGCTCCTGCTTACATTTCTCAAATTCCTCCGGCGAGATTTTAATTTCGCTATCTTGAGATTCGTTTTTTTCTGTATCCATAACTATGTTCTTAAATTAATGCCTTCTGAAAAGTAAAATATATTATATTATTAAGCAGTCAAAGATGTCAACTGCTCAACATCATCAAACCCTTAATTTCTACGGGCAGGCAACAACGGTAGAAGTTACCGTGCCGGTATTGGTCACACTAATTCGGTAACAACTGGTTCCATCCGGTATTTTTACTATTAAGCCACCGCCAGCATCATAGACCGCGATATTGCCGCCGCTCACCCCGAGTTTTATGCCCGAGCCAATAGTGGCGGTGCCAATACCGACCGCACCGGAAAAATAAGCATTATTCCAGGTGCTGGCGGCGCTGCCGATATTAAAACCGCCGCCGGTGGGAATTAAGCTTGAATCAAAATTTGCTGCTGAGACGCGGGCGATTGCTGTCCGGAGATTTCGAGAAAATTGAAACTGGGGATTATCGGAATTGTATTCCAAGGTAAGATTAATTTGGACCACTGCCCGGCCGCCCGGGTTTTCATATTTAGTCACTTGGAAACTGCCTACCTTTACCCGAGTGTTGGTAATCGCTAAAGCGTCGCCGCTACCCTCCTGGATATAAATAGCGGCATTGCTCGCATCAGCGAAAATCTTAGTAGGGTCTTTACTGGAAATAGACATCCGAAGAATAAGGGTAGTGCTGGCGAACCCGGCTTGATTCTCAATCA
>JAGUWR010000002.1 GCA_020062265.1 Minisyncoccota bacterium
AAAAGCAAGAGCGGCGACCACGATACCGCCGAGAATATCGGTCGGCCAGTGAACGCCGGCAAAAATTCTGGCAATGGAATTTAGCAGGGCTAATCCCAGAAACCACCAGCCCAATTTCCGATTAAAGGAAAAAATAACAAAACCGAGAGCGAAAAAAAAGGCGGCATGACCCGAAGGAAACGAAGGGTTACCGTCAAAAAAGAACGGAGTAAGGTCTAATGATTCAAAAGGCCGAGGCCGATCATAAAAAAACCGAATCGTCTCGGTAATGATGCCGCGGGAGACAAGAGCGGTAAGGGCAAGTGAAACGAAAACAAAAATCCTACTTCGTCGACTCGCCTGCCGGAAGACAAACCAGAGCGCCACCGCGACGAGAAGATAAGAAAGAAAGCTCGCAAAAAAAACAGCCGCACCGTCCAAAAAGTTGGAGCGTCCGGCTAAACCGTGAAATAATTGAAAAACTAACAAATCCATAAGTTATTAGTTATTAGTTATTTCCTTACAAACGGCAGAAGACCTATCAGTCGGGCTCGTTTGACGGCGGTGGCAAGACGGCGCTGATGCTTGGCGCAAACGCCAGTGTGACGAGGATCAATTATCTTGACCTGGCCGGAAATAAAACGCCGGAGCGTTTCCACGTCTTTGTAGTCGATGTACTTCGCATTCTGCGAACAAAAAATACACTGTTTATGTTTCATCCTAATACTCTAAAAGGGTATATCCTCGGGTTTCACTTGCTCTTCATCAATATTAATCTCCGGTAATTCTTGATCACCGGTCTCCCGTGAAGTCTCAGGAGAAGCAGTCGGGGGCTGCTGCTCAGTAAAAGAACCGCCCGGCCGCGGCCCAAGCTGGAAGCGCTCGGCAACGATCTCGGTCACTTTTCTGTTTTGACCCTCGCGATCCTGCCAGGTCCGAGTCTGGATGCGACCTTCAATTAAAGCTAAACTGCCCTTCTTAAGGAACTGATTCGCTATTTCCGCCTGTCTTCCCCAAACGACAATGTTGTGAAATTCGGCTTTCTTTTGCTTCTGGCCAGATTTATCAGTATAGAAACTATTAGTGGCGATGCCGAAAGAGCAAACCGGCTGACCAGTCGACGTTTGCCGCAGTTCCGGATCGCGGGTAAGATTACCAAGAACAAAAACTTTGTTTAAATTCATTTTTTACAGTGATATCTCTTCCTTTAATTTCTCAAGATCTTCGTTAGTAAGCATCGGTGCCTCTGCTTTCGGTTCACGTCTTTTTATGATCGGCCACTCGGGTGCCGGCGTTGTCTGACGCCTCTCCTCCTTCATTATAAATGAAGGTAGTTTGATTAAAAGGTGACGGAGAAGCAAGGATTCAAGCTTCAGCTCATAATCAAGTTCAATAACTTTCTCCGGTTCAAGTCCAAAACTAAAATAACCGAAGAACGCCTGATTTTGTTTCTTAATCGGGTAAGCGAGATTGACTTTCACTAAAGGTCCTTCAAACAATTCTGTGGGGTTATACTTTCCAAGAACCATTTTCACCGGCGCCGAATCTTCCTCTTTTAGGAGAAAACTGAGTTCGTATTCCTTCATTGTTCGTTTAAACGCTTAGCGTCTCTCCCAACATTACCACCGACTTCAACTTTTCGCAACTCTTGAAGAGGGATGCCCCTGAGACCGGTGCCGGCCGGAATAAGCTTACCAATAATCACGTTTTCCTTGAGACCGCGGAGGTGATCCGCCTTACCCTCAACTGCCGCCGTCACTAGCACTCGAGCTGTTTCCTGGAAAGAAGCAGCCGAAAGAAAACTCTCGGTCGTAAGAGCGACTCGGCTTATGCCAAGCACCTTCTGAACTGCTTTGGCCGACCTGCCTTTAAGCTTCTTAATTTCACGGTTTGCTTTGATAAAAGATGATTTCCTAACAACCTCACCCCTCAAAAAGTCGGTATCGCCGGGTTCTTTAATTAACACTCTTGAGAGCATCTGGCGAATGATGGTTTCAATGTGCTTATCATTAATAAATGAACCTTCAGGAAGATAAATCTTCTGAATCTCTTTAATAATGTAACGTTTTAAAACCTCAACACCTTGATAGGTAAGAATTTCACGGAGTTCGAGCGGCCCCTCGCTCAAGATCTGACCCTTTTTTACTTTATCCCCTTCAGCAACTAAAAGTTTGGCATTCTTAGAAACAACATACTCCAGTTCGGACTCTTTTTTCTTTTTCTTTTCCTTTACTTTCCCGCCTGCCACTGCCCCCCCGCCTGCCTCTGTGAGGCGCGAGCGGGCAGGTGTCTTTTTCTCAATTCCTGATCTTAAGCTAATGACATGAACCGATCCCTGGTCTTCTATTTTTGAAATGAAACCATCGACAGCGGCGATCGAGGCTTTGCCCTTCGGCGGCCGCGCCTCGAGAACTTCCTCAACTCGCGGTAGACCGTGTGTAATATCTATGCCGGCCACTCCGCCGAGGTGAAACGTTCGCAAAGTAAGCTGGGTGCCCGGCTCGCCAATAGACTGAGCGGCTACAATGCCGACTGCTTCGCCAATTTCAATTGGTTTATTCATCGCTAAATTAAGTCCATAACAAGCCGCGCAAATACCGTAGATGGTTTTGCAGGCAATCGGTGAACGGACTTTGACCGATTCAACGTTTGAGTTCTCTATTAATTTTCCCTGCTCTTCAGTAATAATCTCGTCGGAGCGAACGATTAATTTGCGATTTATCCGAACGTCTTCCAAACTTGTCCGGCCGTAGAGACGGCTGGCGAAGGTGTAGCCAAAACCCTTGAGGTCTTCAGTATCGCTTCGGCGGATCTCCAAACCTTTGGTAACCCGACAATTCTTTTCACGAACAACCACGTCCTGAGCAACGTCAATCAGCCGGCGAGTAAGATAGCCGGCGTGGGCCGTTTTAAGAGCGGTATCAGTTGTGCCTTTGCGGGCACCGTGGGTGGAAATAAAGTACTCAAGGACGCTCAACCCTTCTTTGTATGAGGTCTTTACCGGCAGTTCAATATTCTCGCCTTTGGTATCTTGCACTAAACCTTTCATACCCATCATTTGGACCGGCTGAAGCCAACTGCCTCGGGCTCCAGAATCAATAATGACATATATTGGGTTTGCAGGCGAAAGTACTTTAGGGGTGAGCCGCGTTATTCCCTCTCGCACTTTATTCCAAACGCTAATCACCCGCGCTTTCCGCTCCTCTTCAGTAAAAAATCCTTCGTGGTACTGTTTTTTAATCTTAACAACCTCTGTCTCAGCTTGCTTAATCAAGCCTTCTTTTTCTTCAGGGGTGACCATGTCTGATGCACTCCAAGTTATTCCTGAAAGAGTCGCATAACAAAAGCCGAGGTTCTTGATTTGATCAAGATAAATGTGGGTTTGTTCAATACCGTAAATCTTAATAATTTTTACAATAATGTGCGAGAGTGTTTTTTTGTTTAAAGTTTCG
>JAGUWR010000044.1 GCA_020062265.1 Minisyncoccota bacterium
CAATCAAACTGGAATTACGCACCAGCCGTTCAATTGTACTAGCCACAAAAGAAATCTGCTGATTTAGCTCGTTAACGGCGGACTGACGAGTTTGGACGCGGACAGTAGTACCGAGGATGTTGACTAAAAAAACCGCCACCACCGAAAAAAGAGCGGTGTAAATCAAGATTTCAATTAAGATGAATCCCGTAATACAACTCCTCCTCATTATTTAATATGATACCATAAAGAAGATGACACTAAAAATCAGCAAAGAACACCTGCCGTTTTTTATTGTTGCTTCTGTTGTTGTAATTTCATTCCTTCTGATGTGGAATGCCGCGATCGGCGATACGGCGATTTTTGACGAATCGGCTCATATTCCGGCCGGCTATGGCTATATCCACTATCTTGACTATCGGCTCAATCCCGAACATCCGCCTTTTGTAAAAGTAATTTCTGCCGTCCCGCTGCTTTTCTTTGATTTAAAATTCCCGGTTGAACACCGGAGTTGGACCGAAGACGTAAACGGTCAATGGGAAGCCGGTTACCAATTCCTCTATCAATCCGGCAATGATGCCGACCAAATTCTTAAATGGTCGCGCTTCGGCTCCGTTATTTTAACTCTTATTACAATAATCCTGATATATGTCTGGTCGCGAGGGCTTTTGGGCAAATGGTGGGCGCTCTTGCCGGCGATTCTTTTTGGATTGTCACCGACGGTTCTGGCTCACGGTCATTATGTGACCACTGACATCGGCGCCGCTTTTGGCGTTCTTCTTGTTATCTTCACCTTCACAAAATTTCTCCTCAAACCGACGACGGCAAACGTGATTTGGGTCGGTCTGGCTTTCGGCATCGCCCAATTGATGAAATTCTCCAACGTTCTTCTCATCCCTTATCTTGTTTTGCTGATGATTATTTTTCTTATTGGTGCTAAATTAAGAAAAAATTTGGAGGTAAATTGGAAGAGATATTTTTTAAACCTTATTTTTGTTTTTATCATCGGCTATGCCTTTGTCTACGGCGTCTATTTTCTCTTTACCCTCAACTACCCGCCGGGAAAACAGCTTGCCGATGCGGCAACTACCCTTGTCTCAAACCCGAACCAAAGCCTTGTTGATCTAAACCTGGCAATAATCAAAAATGATGTTCTCCGGCCTTTGGGTCAATACTTTTTAGGACTTCTGATGACTCTCCAACGGGCGACCGGCGGCAACACGGCTTACTTTTTTGGCGAACTTTCTGCCAACGGCTGGTGGTATTATTTCCCCTTGGTTTTTCTTATCAAAGAACCGCTCCCCTCACTGATATTAATTCTGGCGGCTATTATTTTCGCTTTCAGCAAATTTAAAATTAAAAATTTAAAATTTAAAATTTTCGCCAATTATTTAGGCACTCATTTTACCGAATTCGCAATGCTCTTTTTTGTTGTTATCTACTGGGCTTACAGCATCCAGAGCGCCCTTAATATCGGCGTCCGCCATCTCCTCCCGACCATTCCTTTCATCTACATTTTGAGCACCGGTGCTATAAAAAATTGGGGCCATCGAACCGCTGGCAGGATGACCGTTATAATTCTTATTATTTGGTACGCCGGCACTGCTTTTTGGGTTTCGCCTTATTTCCTTTCTTATTTCAATAAACTGGCCGGCGGTGCCAATGGCGGCTACCGTTACGTTACTGATTCCAACTATGACTGGGGGCAAGATTTGAAACGGCTTAAGGCCTGGGTGGAGAATCCGCCAACTGGCGGAAAAATTGATAAAATTGCTATTGATTATTTTGGCGGCGGCGATCCTAAATATTACCTCCCGGGAGTGGCAGAATACTGGTGGTCAGCGCGCGGCAACCCTTCGGCAGACTCAGAGCAAGCCCCCAAAATTGAATGGCTGGCGGTTTCAGTTAACACTCTTCAAGGCGCTTTTAGTAAACTTGATTCTGATTTAAAACGAAAACCAGAAGACGAATACCGCTGGCTCAAAGAATTAAGACCAATGCCCGTTGGTCTCGGCCAAATTCCCACTCCCGACTTCCGTGCCGGCACCTCAATTTTCATTTACAAACTCTAAACGTCCAAATTTTTGACGGCAGTAGCGTGGGCTTGGATGAAGTTCTTGCGCGGTTCTACAACTTCACCCATTAAAATGTCAAAAAGCCGATCCGCTTCTCCGGCATCCTCAATCGTCACTTGTTTCAAAACCCGCCGGGCCGGATCCATCGTCGTCTCCCAAAGTTGAGTTGGGTTCATCTCGCCAAGACCCTTATAACGCTGGACCGTCACGCCATCCCCCAAAGATTTTAAAATTTTCCCCTGTTCCTGTTCCGTGTAGACGTAATGGAATTCTTTGCCTTTCTGAATTCGAAAAAGCGGCGGCTGGGCAATGTAGAGGTAACTTTTCTCAATAATCGGCCGGAAATAACGGTAGAAAAGAGTAAGAAGAAGGGTACGGATATGGGCGCCGTCAACGTCAGCATCGGTCATCAAAATTACTTTATGGTAGCGGAGTTTAGAAATATCAAACTTGTCGGAGATGGCAGTGCCAAGCGCGACCACCAACGAGCGAATTTCTTTGTTAAGCAACATCTTATCAATTCGCGATTTCTCAACGTTAAGGATTTTTCCTTTAAGTGGGAGGATTGCTTGATTTTTCCTATCGCGGGCGCCTTTGCAACTTCCGCCGGCCGAATCACCTTCAACGATAAAAAGTTCTGACTCCTCTGGATTACAACTGGAGCAATCGGCGAGCTTGCCGGGAAGGGTAAGCCCTTCGAGAACGCCTTTCCGAAACACTGTTTCCTTGGCCGCCTTGGCGGCTTTCCTGGCTTTAGCCGCTAAAAGGTTTTTCTCAATAATAGCTCTAGCATCACTTGAATAACGTTCTAAAAATTCCTTCAGCGCTTCAGAAACAACCGTCTCCACCGCTGTCCTGGCTTCGGGATTGCCAAGACGGGCTTTGGTCTGACCTTCAAACTGCGGCTCGCGAAGTTTGATTGAAACCGCTGCCACCAGTCCTTCCCGAACGTCATCGCCAGTCAAATTATCTTCCGAGTCCTTTAAGTAGCCGTCCTTCCGGGCATGGTCGTTAAGCGTCCGCGTCAGAGCCGACCGAAAACCAGTCAGATGCATCCCGCCGTCGGGCGTGTAGATGTTATTGGCAAAACTCATTTCCCGACATTCCGCGTCCTGGGTGTAAACAAAGGCCGTCTCCACATCAATATTTTCATAATTTCTATGAAGGTAAAAAAAGCGGTCCTGAATCGGTTGGTCAACGCCAGTGAGATAACGAATGTAGGAATTTAAACCGCCGTCAAAATAAAAACCGTAGTAAACCGGCGCCTTGCCGCGTTCATCAACGAATTCAACTTTCACTCCTTTGGTGAGATAGGCCTGCTGCCGGAGATGGTCAAGAATTTTTTTAAAATCAAAATCAATTTTTGGAAAAATCTGTGGGTCGGGCTGAAATGTTATCTTTGTTCCTGTTTTATCCGATTTACCAACCTTCTTCACTTTGTATTGAGGTTCGCCGCGTTCATATTCCTGAATATAGCTGCCACCGTCTTTATTAACCTCTGCCTTCATCCAAGAAGAAAGGGCATTCACAACCGAAACCCCCACCCCGTGAAGACCGCCAGCCACTTTATAGGACTGACCGCCGAATTTGCCGCCGGCGTGCAAAGTACAGAGGGCGGTCTCTAAAGCCGATTTTTTCGTTTGGTGATGAATATCCACGGGGATACCCCGGCCATCGTCAGTAATGACCACCTTATTATCTTTCAAGAGTTCAATCTTAATATTCCGGGCAAAACCAGCCATTGCCTCGTCAATGGAATTATCAACCACTTCCCAAATAAGATGGTGGAGGCCATCAACCCCGGTTGAACCAATATACATACCGGGATGTTTCCGCACCGGCTCCAGTCCTTCTAAAACGTAAATATCTTTGGCGGTATAGGAGTTTTGATTGTTGTTTTCTGGTTTTTCGTCTGCTTTTTTCCTGACCATAGGGATTAAAAAGAATAATAATGCCCGCTCCGGGCATTATTATTTTACCCCGTTAGAAGCTTCTATTCAAGCTTATTGGAGTTATTATGGGAGTGGTTGAAGAC
>JAGUWR010000022.1 GCA_020062265.1 Minisyncoccota bacterium
AGTCGGAGTCCCGACTTCGGCCGGGACCTCTTCACTAACCACTTTGACCTGTGATGGATCAACTGCAATCTTTATCTGCCAAAATTCCATCTCACCGGTTTTGGGATTAAGTTTTGCTTTAATAATCTCTGGCCGCTTGCGATACTCTCGTTTGTAAGCGGCGGCAATGGCGCCTTCAATCGCCCCGAGCACCAGCTCGGGTTTTATTCCTTTTTCTGCGGCGATCTGTTCAACCGCCGCCATAAGTGATTTTAAATCCATTTTATTAAACAACCGCTCACAAGGAGCGGATTTTTCTATTATAGCATACCTATTAATAAAGTCAAAAATAAAAGAAGCCCGAGGCAGACCTTGAGACCTATTGGACCTATTAGTCCTATCGGTCCTATATATATTAGTCTTGATTGGAAACTCGGGCTTGGGCTAACGGCGTGAACATATATCCTCCTATTATATTAAATTAAATGTCCGAATCTGAAAGAGAACTAATCTCCGGAGGGAAAAACAAAAAAATTGCTTTTCCTTCTGCATCTCGGCTGATCTTGATACTGAATTCGTGGTCAGCCGTGACGAAAAGTTTTCTTTTCTTTACTGGCAATCGAATTTTCAGAGGACTGCCTTTATTGGCAATAACCTGAATGTCCTCCGCGGAATTTATTACCCCAGCGTGACTCCGCTGGTGATTACGGAGAATGAAAAAAATCGGAGCCTTTACTTCTCCTCTCACCAACATTTCTTTCAGCCGGAGAACTCCGTTCACTGCCTCTAAGCCGGGTGGTTTCCTCACCTTACTCACCTCCTTTCTTGGTGCTGACCTCATTATACCACCTGCTCGTAGTGGCGGACAACGGGCGTATCTCCCCAAATAATCGCGATTAAATCCAGCCGCCAACCCTTTTTTCCCTCTATTAATTCTGGCCGGTGGCCGGCATAGAGAGCAGCTGCCCGTTTAAATTTCCTTATTTTTGCCAAAGTCATTTGGTCCTCGGGCTTGAAACTATCGCTGTCAGAACCGGTTTTCACCTCCACAAAAACTAAGGTTTTATCAGACGCTATAACTATAATATCAAGCTCACCCCAAGGTTTTTTGAAATTCCGTTCAATAATCTTATAACCCTTTCCCACAAGATATCCACAAGCCATCTCTTCGCCCAATTTTCCCAAATCTTCCTTTTTTGTCACATCTTTTTTTGTTACGTCACAGATTATTGAGAGCTTTAACTGAAAGCCCAATCCGGCCGTCAGGATCAATTCGAATCACTTTTGCCTTAACAGTTTCGCCGACTTTCACCACGTCCTCGACTTTCTTCACATAACCATTCTTGAGCTCGGAAACATGAACCATCCCGTCTTTCCCGCCGCCGAGATCAACAATGGCGCCGAACTCAAGGAGTTTTACCACCTTGCCTTCCACTGCTTCGCCAACCTGAAATTCCCGCATTGAATCCTTAACCGTTTCGTAAGCGCGTTTCACCAGTTCTGAATCAAGGCCGGCGACATAAACTTTACCGTCCTCTTCAATATCAATGGTCACCTGATTCAAGCTTGCGGCAATGATGCCGTTAATATTACGGCCGCCGGGCCCGATCAATTCACCGATTTTCTCTTTGGGAATAGTTAAAGTAAGAATGGTCGGTGCATAAGGCGAAACGTGCGGCCGCGGGGCCGACAGAGTTTTATTCATAACTTCCAAAATTTCAAGTCGCGCTTTTCTGCCTTGCTCAAGCGCGCCCTTAAAAATTTCAAGGGTAACTCCTTTTACTTTTACGTCCATTTGGATGGCGGTAACACCATCGGCAGTACCGGCTACTTTAAAATCCATATCGCCGTGGTGGTCTTCCGGACCCTGAATGTCGGTTAAAAGCTTATAAGTCCTATTGGACCAATTAGATTTATCGGACCGATCTATCACCAGCCCGATGGCAATGCCGGCAACATGCTTCTTGAGCGGCACCCCCGCATCCATAAGGGAGAGAGAAGCGGCGCAAGTTGAAGCCATTGAGGTTGAGCCGTTTGAAGAAAGCGTTTCGGCAACGACCCTGATGGTGTAGGGAAAATCTTCTTTTGGCGGGATAAGAGCGCTTAAGGCTTTAGCCGCTAAAGTGCCGTGACCTATTTCGCGCCGCCCCGGGCTTCGCGAACGACCGACTTCACCCGAAGAAAAAGACGGGAAATTATAATGGAGAAGAAAACGCTTATGGCCCGAAAATTCTACCGTTTCAATAAGCTGCTCGGCGCTCGGCGGCGCCAGCGTAGTCACCGCAAGAATTTGGGTCTCGCCGCGAATGAAAAGACCCGAACCATGGGTGCGTTTGAAAAGACCAACTTCGGCATAGAGGGGACGAATCTCGTCAAGTTTTCGGCCATCCGGTCGTTTCTCATTTTCAAAAATCTGAGTATGAACATAACAGTCAATCGTTTCTTCAAAAAGCCGATCGACGGCGCCAAAAAATTCTTCTGATTCCCCAGTCGCCCGAAGGTGGTCAAGAAGCAAAAACTTCAAGTCGCCGAGCGTTTTATTCTTAACCGCTTCTTCAAGTTTATCTTTAACAAAGTTTTGGACTGCGGTCTTAAGTTTTAAATCCGGTTCGGTGAACTGGATATTAATTTTCTCCCGGCCTAATTCTTGAATAATCGGCTTCTGGAACTCAACGAGGCGCTTAATCTCTTTTTGGGAAATTTCAAAAAGTTTAATCAGTTCTTCCTCCGTTAGTTCGTCACCCTCAAATTCAATCATATTAATTGAGTCCTCCGGACCGGCGAAAAAAGCTTTGTCTAACTTCACTCCTGCCGCCGGCCCGTCCCAAGGAATATTGGAAATGCCCAAAGCGGTTGAAACGGCAAGAAGAACAACCGCATCAGGATCGGTTTTTCCGTCATAAGCAAGAACGGTTATTGTTACCTGGACTTCATACCGCAGGCGCTGGTCAAAAAGCGGTCTAATAGTGCGGTCAACGAGGCGGGCGGAAAGAGTCGCCTCGTCAGACGGTCTTCCTTCTCGTCTGATAAAACGGCTGCCCATAATCTTTCCGGCCGCATAGAAACGCTCTTCGTAGTCAACGGTAAGGGGGAAATAATCGGTCCCGACCTCGCGATCGCCCATCACCACCGTTGCTAAAATCGCCGTATCGCCGTGGCGACCTAAAACCGCCGCGTTCGCCTTACCGGCGAGCTCGGAGATTTCTAAACTCAACGGCTGACTATTAAGTTCGGTGGTGTAAATTTTTCGGTTAAGTTTCATTATTTTTGTTTGGTGCGGATTTTAAGGAGTAGCCGCGGCAATTCTTCAATATTTACGAAGCGGTCGGCCGATTCCCGCAAGCGGCTGGAAGCGGTGCGGCCGAACGCCGCCACCTCAATCTGTCGCCCCAGACCCCACTTGAGATATTCAACGAGCGGTGAGAAATCGCCGTCGCCGGTTACAAGCACGATCACGTCTAGAACATTCGCCATCCG
>JAGUWR010000015.1 GCA_020062265.1 Minisyncoccota bacterium
ATCGGCCATACTCTCAATAATACCCTTCAAGACATCGTTATCCGCTACTATCGGATGAAGGGTTACCGAACGCTCTGGTTGCCCGGCACTGACCATGCCGGCATCGCCACCCAATACGTGGTGGAAAAAGAACTCAAAAAAGAAGGTAAAAACCGCTGGGATTTAGGCCGCGAAAAGTTTATTGAAAAAGTTTGGCAATGGAAAAACAAATACGGGGGGTTGATTTTGGGACAGCTTAAAAAAATCGGCGTTTCAGCTGACTGGTCGCGAACACGATTCACGATGGATCCGGTTTACAGCCGCGATGTTTTGAAAGCTTTTATTCACTACTACCAAAAGAGGTGGATTTACCGCGGTTTGAGAACAATCAATTGGTGTCCGCGCTGCGCTACCAGTTTGTCAGAACTGGAACTTCAATATTCCGACGAAAAAACTGAACTTTATTATATCAAGTACGGGCCCTTCACGCTCGCCACCGTGAGACCAGAAACAAAATTCGGGGATACGGCTTTAGCAGTCAATCCTAAGGATAACCGCTACAAAAAATACATTGGCAAAATATTAGAAGTTGAATCATTAGACACAGGCGGCGATCTTAATCGTCCCGCTAAGATAAAAATTAAATTAAAAATAGTCGCCGACAATGCCGTTGACCCGAAGTTTGGCACCGGCGTGGTTAAAGTTACGCCGGCTCACGACATTACTGATTTTGAAATCGCCGAGCGCCACCAACTGCCGCTGGTTCAGATAATTAATGAGCAAGGCCGACTGAATGAAAGGGTCGGGAAATACGCTGGAATGAAAACGGCTGAAGCGCGTAAAAAAATCATTGAAGACCTAAAAGCCGTAGGGTTAATGGAGAAAACCGAATCTTATGAACACCGCGTGGCTAAATGCTACCGCTGTAACTCAACTATTGAACCCCTCCCTTCAAAACAATGGTTCCTAAAAATGAAAGATTTGGCAAATAAAGCCCTAAAAGCTGTTCACTCAGGCAAGGTAAAAATTTATCCAAAAAATTTTGAAAAGCCTTATTTTAGCTGGCTGAATCCGCCAACTGGCGGAATCCGCGATTGGGCAATTTCAAGACAAATCTGGTGGGGGCACCGGCTTCCGATTTTCTTTTGCAAAAGAAAATCGGAAGAAACCCCAAATTTCAAATCCCAAATTCCAAATAATAAAGAACAATTCGTTGTTTCTTTAGAAAAACCGAGAACTTGCCCATTTTGTAAAAATTGTGGGATGGAACAATCAGCCGATGTACTAGATACTTGGTTCTCGTCGGCGCTCTGGCCCTTTGCCGGCCTTTCAAAAAAAGATCTTAAAAATTACTATCCCGGCAATACGCTCATTACCGCTCGCGACATCATTAATCTTTGGGTAGCCCGGATGATTTTCTCCGGTCTGGAATTTATGGGTAAAGTTCCTTTTACTCAAGTTTTTATCAACGGCACTATTCTCACCAAAGAGGGCAAACGAATGTCAAAATCAAAAGGCACTGGCGTTGACCCGCTTGATTATATAGAGCGTTACGGCGCTGACGCCGCTCGTTTTGCCGTCATTTGGCAAGCAACCGGTCAAGATATTCACTGGGATGAAGCCGCTGTTATCGCCGGTCGAAAGTTCACTAATAAAATATGGAACGCCTCAAGATTTGTGCTAACGCAACTTACAACTAATAACTTAA
Source organism: Minisyncoccota bacterium (assembly GCA_020062265.1). Classification (GTDB taxonomy): domain Bacteria; phylum Patescibacteriota; class Minisyncoccia; order UBA6257; family GWB1-50-10; genus JAGUWR01. Next base: position 1,688 of record JAGUWR010000015.1, read on the forward strand.
AACTTACAACTAATAACTTTCAACAAATCAAACTACAAACCGCGGCTGATAAAAAAATACTAAAAGAATTATCAATAACTAAGAAAAAAGTCAAAAAATACTTGGAAAATTTTGAATTCAGCAAAGCCCTCCGTGAAATCTACGGCTTTTTCTGGCGCAAATACTGCGACATCTATCTGGAAAAATCCAAGAAACAACTTATAACTTACAACTTACAACTTACAACACAACGAATTCTTCTTTATGTTCTTTTTGAGTCGCTTAAAATACTTCATCCTTTTCTTCCTTTCATCACCGAAGAAATCTATCAAAAACTGCCACTTAAAGACAAAAAACTCCTCATCATAACACCATGGACCTGATTAACAACCCAATATTAATGGCGGTAATTGGAATCGCGCCGGGATTCCTCTGGCTTCTTTTCTTTCTAAGAGAAGATATTCATCCCGAACCGCGGCGATTAATCTTCTACACTTTTCTGGCTGGAGCCCTGATGAGCTTGCCCGTATTCACCAGCCAACTTCTTCTTCAAAAAACCTTCTCGCTCATCGGCCAGCTGGGGCTGGTTTTAATCATCGGCCTGGCCGTCATTGAAGAATTTTTTAAATTCTCTGCCGCTTACCTCGCTATCCGCGGCAATCCCGCCTTTAACGAACCAATTGACGCAATGATTTACATCATTACGGCTGCTCTCGGTTTCGCCACGATTGAAAACATTTTTATAGCCGTGAATACGGTTAGTATCGCCCAGACCGCTATCTTGACTTCTTTACGTTTTGTTGGCGCCACTCTCCTTCACGCTCTTACTTCGGCTCTGGTCGGTTATCAATGGGCTCAAGGCATTATCCATCAATCGGTGGTAAAATTCGTTTTCAAGGGAATCATTTACGCTGTTGTTCTTCACGCCTTCTTTAATTATCTTATCCTGCGTTTTGAAGAACAAAATCTTCTCTACTCAAGTATTCTCCTTGTCGTCGCCGCCTTTTTCGTCTTCGTTGATTTTGAAAAACTAAAAGAAGAAAAACAGAATGTGCTATAATAGAAAAAATGGATAAAGACCCAAATAATATTTTTGCCGAGCTTGCCAAAACAAAGTCATCTCCTCGGTCGCTCACTATTGATACGGGCGGTGAACTCCCGACTCTTAATGATGAAACAGAGGGCCAGCTCACGGTTGACGTGTACCAAAATAAAGATGACATTGTTGTTCAATCCACGGTGGCCGGCGTGAACCCCGAGGACTTGGAAGTTAATATCACCAACGAAGCGGTGACGATCCGCGGCAAAAGAGAAAAGATGGAAAAGATAGAAGATAAGGACTACTTCTACCAAGAGTGTTTCTGGGGAAGATTTTCACGTTCAATTATCCTGCCGCAAGAAGTTGACCCGGAAAAATCAACCGCCGTTCTCAAAAACGGCATTCTTGTGGTTAAAATGCCCAAACTCAACCGCCAACGCGCTAAGAAACTGAAAGTGAAAATAGATTAAAGAAGAATTTTTTTTACCCATTCACCCCGCAAATTAAGCGACTCAATTCTCCGATCTGAAAACCAGCCAGCGGTGAGCGCCGCATTTCTTGACCGCTTCCCGCTCACTTTCCCGAAAAACACAGTCAGGCGCGCTTTACCCCGAAGAAACGGATGCGCGCTTCTAAACTCTCGCGCCCCTACGGTTATGGATTTCGCTTTTCTTAATATCCGGACATTATAGCCGGATTCTTCCTTCGCTTCCCGTACTGCCGTGCCTTTCAAGCTTTCTCCTTTTTCAACGAAACCCAAGGGAAACGACCAAAGGTTTCTCGCCGCTTTATGTTTTTCCCGCACGAGAAGTATTTTCCCGTTTCTCCGGGCCAGTACGCCGCTGAACTTAAATATCATACTTTTCCTCTTCTTTTATAAATTCCTCGTTGGATTTCCGCTCTTCGGGCCCAACTGCCACCCCGCCTTCCTGAACCTCATCAGGACGCGATTGGGAACGAACATCAATCTTCCAGCCGGTCAGCTTTGCCGCAAGACGGACATTCTGGCCGCCCCGACCGATTGCCAAACTCAACTGGTCTTCAGGAACCAGCACCCGCGCCTCCCGACGGAGCAAAATCTCCACCAGTTTC
>JAGUWR010000012.1 GCA_020062265.1 Minisyncoccota bacterium
AATAAATTACCCGAAGCTAAAAAGCGCTCGATAATTTTACTCTTTATTAAGCAATTCCACAGCGTTCTTATCTACGTTCTTTTTGGGGCGGCCGGCATTTCCTTCTTAATCGGAAAGCTGACCGATACTTACGTGATTTTGGCCGTTGTCTTGGCTAACGCGGTTATCGGCTTCTTCCATGAATGGCGCGCCGAGAAAGCGATTGAGGCCTTAAAGAAAATGATTGTTGCTCAGGCCAAGGTTTATCGGAACGGCGAACTTTTGAAAATCCCAGCCGAAGAACTCGTGCCGGGCGATGTTTTGTTTCTCGAGGAAGGAGATAAAGTGCCGGCCGACGCGCGGATTATAGAAACAAAAAGTTTGCTGATAGATGAATCGCTCCTAACCGGCGAGTCTTACCCGGTTGATAAAGAAGAAACGGTTTTACCTAAAACGACCGGCATCCCCGAACGACGGAATACGGTTTGGATGGGTACGGCGATAGCTCGCGGCGAAGCGAGAGCGGTAATTACTGCTACTGGTAGTCAGACGGTCATCGGTCAAATTGCTGTTTCTTTAGTAGAAGTAAAGCGGGGAAGAACCCATTTTGAATTAAAGAGCCGCGGTCTTGTTCTCCAAATGGGAATTATTGCCCTTACCGGCGCCGGCCTTATTTTTGTTATCGGTTTTTTTATTCGGAGACTTGAGCTCGCTGAAATTTTTCTATTTTCAGTTGCTTCTCTTGTGGCAAGCATACCAGAAGGATTGCCGGCCGTGCTCACCATCGTTCTCGCCATCGGCGCAAACAGGATGGCAAGAAGGAACGCAATGATCAGGCGGCTGCCGGCCGTTGAAACCTTGGGCGTGGCTACCGTGATTGCTACTGATAAAACCGGTACGCTTACCCAGAATTCAATGACGGTCAGAAAAATTCGTCTGCCCGGCGATGAGGAAATTGAGGTTTCCGGCAAGGGCTGGGAAGCAAAAGGTTCGTTTTTTAACAAAGGGGAAGTAGTCCGTCCTCTGGAGCACCGCAGTTTAGGGAAACTCCTTCACATTATTGCTGTTTGCAACAGCGGTCGAGTTATCAAAGCAAAAAATGAAGAGCGTTTTGAGATAATAGGCGATCCGACCGAAGCCGCTCTGGCGGTAGCCGCAGAAAAAGCCGGCCTTGAGAAAGAAAAAGTTTTTGGGGAAGATAAAAAACTCGACGAACTGCCGTTTGATGAACACAAGAAATATCGGGCGGCTCTGGTCAGACACGAAAAGCACAATGAGATTTACATTGTCGGCGCTTTTGAAGAAATTCTCAAACAATCCGCTGAGGCGTTGATGCCGAACGGCAAGCGGCGGGAGCTTAGCCGAGAGTTAAGGGATAAAATTCTTTACGATGCCGAGGATTTGGCAAGACAGGCGATGCGGGTGGTTGCCGCCGGTTACCGCGAGGTGCCAACCGGCACAAAAGAAATTTCATTAGATCTTATAAAAGACCTTACTTTTGCCGGCGTCATCGCTATGGTTGATCCTCCTCGTCCCGAAGTAAAAGAAGCAATTATCAAAGCCCGCCGGGCCGGCGTGAGAGTAATTATGAAAACAGGCGATCATAAGGAAACGGCATTGGCTATCGCCAAAGAGATTGGATTGGTTGATCTTAGTGTTGATTCTAGTTCGGTCGTGCTGACCGAAGACAATCTTTTAAAAATGTCAGCCGAGAAATTTGAGAAGGCAGTGGAAAAGGTGGATATTTTTGCTCGGGTGACGCCGGCGATGAAAATGAAAATAATCGAAACACTTCAGAATCAAGGAGAGATTGTGGCGATGACCGGCGACGGCGTGAATGATGCGCTGGCTTTAAAGAAAGCCGACATTGGGGTAGCGATGGGGGTAATGGGTACTGATGTGGCGCGAGAGTCAAGCGAGATGGTGCTTGCCGACGACAATTTTGCTTCAATTGTTAACGCCATTGAGGAGGGACGGGTTGTTTTCAATAATGTCCGCCGGACCAGTTTTTTCTTGATCACTACCAATGTCGCCGGAGACGTGACAATCATCAGTACTCTTGTTTTGGGTTTGCCCCTGCCGCTTCTCCCCATTCATGCTCTCTGGCTTAATCTTGTTACCGACGGAACAATGGGTACAACGCTTGCTTTTGAACCGAGTCATGGCCATGAGATTGAGGAAAAACCAAGAAAGAAAAAAGAACCGATTATCAATAAGGAAGTGGTTCCTTTTCTGATCATCAATGTGGTTTTAATGGCGACGGCGACTATTTTTTTCTTCTCTCAGGAACTTAATAGCGGTATTGATAAGGCGCGGACAGTTGCCTTCTCCCTAATGGTTTTTTTTCAGCTTTTCAATGTTTTTAATATGCGTTCAATCAGGCAATCCATCTTTAATATCGGCTTCTTTTCTAACTATTATGTGATTTTTGGTTTTCTCGCTTCAGTAATTCTTCAAGTGGCGGTGCTTTATATTCCTTTTTTCCGCCAGGCTTTCCAATTCGTCCCCTTAAATTTCAGAGAATGGCTTATAGTTATCCTTATTAGTTCTTCGGTTCTGTGGTTTGGCGAAATTTACAAAGCTATCCGAAAAAAGATAAACCCCAGCTTTGTTGTTGGCAGGGCGGCTTCTAACGGGGTAAAATTAAGGAGATGAACGCCCCACATAACAAGGCCGAGAAAAAGATTTTTCTTGAAGCGGATGACCGGCTGGAAAAGGCGACGGGTGCGCTCCGCGATGCGAATACAAGCTTGGTTATTTTAAACATCACCAAGAATTCAGTCTTGGGCGCTTCGGTCAGTAATTTTGAAAAACTTAAAGGCGAAGCAGAAACCTTGGGCAAAGAAGTAATTATCGAATCTATTGATGAGCACATTCTTCAACTCGCTTCAATGGCCGGTTTCAAAATTTTGAATCCTTTTTTCCGGCGAGGCGGACGGCCAATGACGGACATTCTGGCTCGGCCCCTATTTGTTAAACCAGAACGGGCGCCAGAACAAGCAGGTCCCGTTAGAAGCAGGGTGGCTTCTAACAGGGTAGGGGAAATTTCTTTAAAAAAAGAGGAAAAAGAAGATAAAGTTCGAGAACGGAAACCAAAAAGGCGTTCTTCGCCAAAGCAGTTATTAGCGTTAACAGGAGGAGCAATGACGATAATTATTCTTGGAGTCGGAGCTTATTTATATTTGCCGCGAGCCGACATCACCATTGCCCTCAAAAAAAATAT
>JAGUWR010000032.1 GCA_020062265.1 Minisyncoccota bacterium
CCACAGACAACTTGTTCCTAATGGGGTTGACTTTTTAGGAGCAGGGAGTAGACTAAAAGAGTATCGGGAATGGTCATTTTTCAGATTAATTGGCTTAAAATATAGATATTTTTGGCCAAGGTTGATTACCGATACATCTTTTTTAGTCTTTAAACAACAGCAGTTAAAATATAATAGATAAGCCGAAAAATAGTCGGATAGTATCGTTTTTTAGACTTCTTAGAATATCAAAGAAGTTTTTGGCGCTGGGTTTAGTTTTTTCCTTTTTTATCTTTTTTTCATTAAATTCTGCCGAAGCAAGCATAATTGGTTCGATTATAAAATGGTTTGGAAGCGATGAAGCGAATGTCAGTTCATTCCAATCCGTTAATTCTCAAACCATGCCGATTCTGCAGGCCCTCAAAATTGAAGATTTGACGAGCGCCATCGGAGGAAGCGACGGGCCGATTATTGTGGCAGGCACAGCGATTAAGGCTGATGTCGGCCCTTTGGGAAGCGTTGCCGATATTCAGGATAATCCGTCTCCAGATCAAATCAGCATTTATGTTGTTCGGGAAGGTGATACTTTGGCGGGCATTGCAAAAATGTTTAACGTGAGCGTGAATACAGTCCTTTGGGCAAATAATATCGGCAGAAACGATATTATCAGGGTAGGACAGACTTTGATAATTTTGCCTGTTTCCGGAATTCAGTATCAAGTCAAGAAAGGAGACACCATAGAAAGCATCGCCAAAAAATGGAACGGCGATGTCAATGAAATTATCCAATTTAACAATTTGTCTTTGAATCAGTCGTTGGCTGTCGGCGCCACAATTATCATTCCCGACGGCGAAGCGCCGATTCCTCCTTCGACTAATGTTTCGGCCGGAACCTACCGGGGAGGAAGCGGACCCAATTATGCTGGCTATTACATTCGGCCCGTCACAGGGGGACGGAATTCGCGCGCCACTCCGTCGAATCCTCATGGCCTTCATGGCTATAATGCCGTTGATTTGGCGGTTTCCTGCGGCACACCCATTGTCGCTTCAGCTTCCGGCGATGTTATAATGAGCCGTTCGGGCGGTTGGAATGGCGGATACGGCAATTTCATCATAATTAATCATCTTAACGGCACCCAGACTTTATACGCCCATAATAGTTCAAATATCATAGGCACTGGCTGGCATGTGGTTAGGGGTCAGGTAATCGGTTATGTCGGCGCGACCGGCAATACCACTGGTTGCCATGTCCATTTCGAGATTCGTGGAGCAAAAAATCCATTTTAATAGATTAACCGACATACGATGTCGGTTGGAACATATCCCTTGCTTTTTTCAGAGGATGTTTTATTTTAATGTATATGGAATCATCTAAATCCCAGCCATATGAGAAACCGCCGGAAACGGAAAAAGGACCGGAACACATCTATTCCGAAGAGGAATGGCTTGAACTTGAAATCGTGGAAACTTTGAAAGAACAGGCGGCTGTTTCCCGCGAAAAAGAGAAAATTGAGGAAAAAGAAGAAAACATTGAATTAATCTATGATGCGGCAGCCGTACAGTTGGGAGGTATCGAATCAATTGAAGATGAGGCAGCCAAACAATTAGGAGGCGTGGAAGATTTCGGCAAAAAAAAGAAAACAGAAGCAGTCAAGGAAAAAGTTAGACCCAAAGAAAAAGAAAAAGAAGAAGAAGCCGAAAAAGCCGAAAGGCCAGCTGAGACAGGGAGAGCCGAAATTAATAATCTGACCCGTCTTTGTAAATCAATTAGAGAAGGCCGCCGCGAGCTGGCGGAATCGGAAATTGAATGGAAAAATCTTATGGCCAAGGGTATGCCCAGCTACGAAAAATTTCAGAAAAATAAAGAGGTAAAAAAACAATACAAGGATTCTCAAAAGCAATTAGTAAAACATCTTTTAGTTAAAGCCGAAAAGCGCTGGGGTAAAGATTCGGAAAAATTTACCAAATTCCGGGACGAACTCGGTTTTAAAGGTTTTGTCGGCAAAGAATACGAACGACTTCAAAAGGCGAAAACAGAAGCAATGGGGCCGAAGGAAAAGGGAAGATTGCGGAAATTTTATGAGGCGGCAACAAAACAATTCGCTAAAATGCCAAAAACCGTCCGTTGGGGCATTTCAGCCGGCATCGGAACAGCCGTGGCTTTGGGCACCGGCGGCGTGGCTTTGCCCGCGGCCCTAGGTTATGCCGGTTTCCGCTTTGGCCGAGCCGCGCTCGGTTCTTTTAGCGCAGTCGGCGTTAAAGGTTTGGGCGATATGGCCGAAAAGCAGTGGTTCAAAAAACATGGCAAAGAAGCCCGTGAAGAAAAAATAAAAGAGAGATTGCGGGAAGAGGCGACTAATGTAAGCGATCTTGAAAAAATAGGCGATATTGTGATGGAAAAGACGGATAAGCGCAACGAAGAATTGGCGAAATTGGCCAAACGTCAGAAACAGTGGCGAGTGGGCAAAATGGCGGCAATGATCGGCGCCGGCGCTGGCGTATCTTTCTGGGCCGGTTCAACGGATATGTTCACTCAAGAGCCGCAAATCAGCGCCGGTGTCAAAGACCAGTTAGGAATAAAACCGGGAGAACCGTTTATCAAAGAGCCGGAAGCCGTGCCAATGGGGCCGCGGGCTTCGGAATTGCTTCCTTCTCACGGCATAAAAGTCGAAAGTTTCATTGAAACCGCCAAGCCGGGCGATTCTGTTTGGGAATTGGCCGAACGCCAGTTGGAAAACCGGGGCTATTTCAGGGATTTAAGCGGCGCAGCCGAGGAAATTGCGGCGAAAAAAACCTATCTCATTGATTGGGTCAAAGACAAAGTGGCGGCGAATCCGGAGAAATTCGGACTAGCTGACCTCGACAAACTGGCCATCGGTCAAAAAATAGATTTTTCCGAAATTTTAAAAGATGAAGAGGGGATTTTGAAAGCTTTCGGAGAGGCTGAAAAACTCTCGCCGGCCGAAATTTCCCACGTCAATTACAACAACGAATTGCTTTCCCAGTGGCTTAAGAATCATCCCGGCGAACGCCTGACCTCCGCCAAAGTAGCCGAAATTTTGGGCGGCAAGAGACTGGAAATTTTAATCCGGGAAAAGCCGTCAGCAGCGGGGATGGGCGAAATACTAGCGGAACCTCAAGAACAAGGAATTAAAGTCACTGCCGAAGATTATCTGACTGGCTTGACTCAGGAAGAACGAGAAATAGTTGACACTAAATGGGAAGATTACAATCAATTGTCCGGACTCAGCGAAGACGAATTAAGGGGTCTTGAAGATTACTATACTGCCAAAGAAAATCGGGCATTGGGTTTATTTTATGAACAGCAAGCCAAACTTTACGAAGACATCATGGAAATTCTGGCTCCAAGCAATATGCGGCCGGCTGAATATCTGGCGATTAAAGACGTCACAATCGGAAAATTTCTAGAGGAAACGGCCGGCGGCTGGGAAAAATGGCGTAGCGACGAGGCCATCACCATTAACCTGCCGCATGACGGCATTTATGGCGCTTCCGAATACGGCCGCCAACTGAAGATGGCCGAATTCATCAAGGGCACCAACCCGACCGCCTTAGGCAAAACGCTTACTATCGAAGAATATTTGAAAAAATTTATTAGATAAAAGCGCAAATAATTTTAATTATGAAAAAACAACTCATTGAGAAAGATTTGATAACCGAATTGGGACTCGGCGATTTAAGCGATGAGAAGAAAATGGAATTGGTTATTAAGTGGGGGAATATCGTCCAAAAAGACATTATGATGAGAGTGTTGGCCGAACTTCCCGAAGGCGACAAGGAAGAATTGGATAAATTACTTATCGGCAAAGGGGAAAATTTTGAAGAGATATATCAATTTTTAGAAAAAAAACTTCCCAATCTGGACGAAATCGCCAAAGAGGAAATAGAAAAATTCCGCAAGGAAATGAGAGAGACTTTCAAATCACTCGGATTTATATAAATCAATATCAAACAAAAACCACCTTTAAATAATCAGAGGCGGTTTTTGTTTTTCTTGTTATTTTATTTTATTTTATTTCAATCTATCCAAAATCAAACGATCGTTGCAAACTGGATAGCGCTCTAATAACGACGGAAGCAAGGCAATCTTTCAATTGCGAACTCGCCTCACGGCTCTGATTATTTTTTAAAGCATATCCGACTGAAAACTTCTAACGGGGTTGACCCCGTTAGAAGTTTTCAACAAGCTATATTTATAGCATTAAAAAAGCCGTTAGGCGGATTCGCTTTTGAAGATTGTTTAGTCTAAGCCGTAGCCGAACTTCTAACGGGGTCAAG
>JAGUWR010000001.1 GCA_020062265.1 Minisyncoccota bacterium
AACAATCTATACGGTTGCCGGCGGCGGAGATTTTACCATTTCCAACACCCATGAATTCCAGGTTGAATCCCTGGCTGGCGAGGATGAAGTTATTTTGTGCCGGCTGTGCAATTTTGCTGAGAATAAAGAGATTAGGGAGCATAAAGCGCGGCAACAGTGTCCCAAGTGCCAGAAAGGTGTCTTGGATAAAATTAAAGCCATTGAGGCCGGTAATATTTTTCCTCTCGGCACCAAATATTCCGAGGCCTTTAATCTTAAATTCAAAGACAGGCAAGGCGGGAACAAACATATTGTGATGGGTTCTTACGGTATCGGCATTAGCCGGGTAATGGGGGCGGTTGTTGAAATTCATCATGACGAAGATGGAATCATCTGGCCGACAAGCATTGCTCCTTTTAGTGTTCACCTTCTTCTTATCGGCGAACCAACGCCAGCATTGAAAAATTTCGGCGACAAGATCTATAATGATTTAGCAAAAGCCGGCATTGAAGTTCTTTATGATGACCGTGACGGCACCTCGGCCGGCGAGAAATTAGTTGATGCCGATTTAATTGGACTACCCTGGCGGGCAGTAGTGAGTGAGAAAACCCTTGTTCAAAATAAAGTAGAAGTCAAAAGAAGAAATTTAAAAGAAACAAAATTGTTAAAAATAAATGAACTTAAGAAATGGTAATTAGTAATTAGAAATTTTTTGTTATGACGTTTCTTACTCTAAAAAAACATTTTGGCATTGACCTTGGGACTGACAGTACTCTTATTTATCTCAAGGGGACAGGGATAGTGGTGAGTGAACCCTCAACCGTCGCTCTTAACAATCGCACCAATAGAATCATAGCCGTTGGCAGCGGCGCCAAGAAAATGTTGAGCCGGACGCCAGCCCACATCAGCGCCATAAGACCGGTCAGCCACGGCGTAATCGCCGACTTTGAAATGGCGAAAGAAATGCTCCAGCAGTTTCTTAAAACGCGGGATTTGCCCTGGTCTTGGTTTACTCAGACGGTGGTGAGCGTGCCGACCAATCTCACCGAAGTGGAGAGAAAATCAGTCGAGGATTTGCTTAAAGAGGTTGGCGCCAGTCGCGTTTATCTTATCGAACAACCGCTGGCGGCCGCCGTTGGCAGCCATCTCGATATTAATCAGCCCACCGCTTATTTAATAGTGGACATCGGCGCGGGAACGACCGATATCGCCATTGTTTCGATGAACGGCGTAGTGGTTTCTAACCGGTTGAAAATGGCCGGCGACCACATGAATCAGGAAGTTATAAAATTTGTGAAGGACGACTTTAAACTTAACATTGGGGAGCCGACCGCCGAGGAAATAAAGATTGGCGTCGGTTCAGCCACCCCCAATAACGAGCGACTCGAGATAAAGGTGCGGGGCCGCGATGTGGTGAGCGGTTTGCCGCGGGAAATAATTATTAAAGATAGCCAAGTAAGATTGTGGCTCCAGCGGTCCCTTAAACAAATCAGTCAGGGAATTAAAGATTTAATTGAGGTCACGCCGGCCGAGCTCGTCGGAGATATCTATAAAAATGGCATCTACCTTTGCGGCGGCGGCAGTTTGCTCCGCGGCATTGATCAGCTTTTCCAGAAAGAGTTGGGGGTAGACGTAAATATTGCGGAAGAACCCCTAAGTTGCGTCGCGCGCGGCACCGGTCTTGTGATCGAGCGCTTTAACGATTTCCAACATCTCCTGGAAAGCTTTTCAAAATTTAAAGAGGAGACATGAGGTCATTGCGGGGTTTTATTTTTTCCTTACTCGCGGCGATTATCCTCGTTCTTTTTTGGTTTTACCGTTTCGAAATCGGACGGGGTCTTAGCGATTTAAAAGCTTCAGGAATGAGTTTTCTTGATCACGGTTTTTCTTATAAAGATTTTCAAATTCTAAAGCTTGAGAACGAATTTTTAAAATCAAAAGATTCCTCTGCCATTCTCAAAGACGGCTATGTCATTGCTGATGTTTTTTCGTCTTATCCTTTCAATGATCAGAGCAAGTTAATTATTAATCGCGGCACCGGCGATGGTATCCGGGAAGGGATGCCGGTTCTCGCTGGGGAAGGGGTTCTCTTGGGCCGGATTTCTGAAGTGAGAAAATCGTTGAGCGAAATTCAGACATTTTTTGACCCTAATTGGCGCTCGAGCGTTGCCAGCGGACCGTCAAAAATCCGCAGTCTTTTAGTGGGTGGCAATGTTCCGGCGCTCACTTTTATCGCTAAAGACAAGATTCCAGCAGTAGGCGATGAAGTTGTCAATATAGCTCCAGAATATCTCTACGGTCTTTATCTCGGAAAAGTAGGCGATGTCAAAGTAAACCCGACCGAACCGTGGGCAACAGCCAGTCTCGAAATCAGCTACAATCCCAATCTTCTTGACCGAGTGTTTATTATCATAGATCACGATGCTGAATAAGTTTCTTATTTCACTCACTTTTCTAATTGTTCTTTTTTTTATTCAGCAGATGCGTTTGATTAGCATCGGCGGTATCAATCCCAATTTTATCTTAATTGCTCTTACGGCAGTTGGTTTTTTTCGCATCTATCGCGGGTTAACTTTTGTTATTTTAATTTTTGCCGTCTTCGGAGTTGTTGTTTTATTTTCAGACACGTTTTGGGTCTTTCATTTTGCAGTGATTGCTTTGCTGGCATTAGCGGTTTATGCTCTCGGTCCGTGCCTAACCGGCAATCCTCTTTGGGATTTTGTTATTTTTCTTACGGCCGGTCATTTTCTCTTTTACGTTTTCACCAATATCTCTCGTCTTGGCTCGTTTCCTTGGGCCGGTATTTTTGCCGAGCTCGGTTACAATCTTGTTTTAGGGTTACTGGTCGCTTCAATTGCTAAACCCCGTTAGAGGCCTAAC
>JAGUWR010000046.1 GCA_020062265.1 Minisyncoccota bacterium
AGTTGAAGGAACAAACGGTCTGACCAATTCAAAAAGCTTTCGCGAATCAGTAATTCTAATATAGCAAGCGTTAAGCCAATCCAGTTTATCGGGGTTGAATATGGCGCCGCCTTTTTGAACCCGATCCAAACTGAATTCCATCAACATCTCTTCCGGTTTAACTATTTCCCGATCCCGAGCCGGATGCCAACCGAGCAGAACAAGAAAGTTAAGTATTGCCGAAGAAAGATAGCCTTCCTTTTTGTAATCAAGGAAGGATTTCCCAAGATAACGCTTTGAGAGCTTCTTTTTGTCGGCTCCGAGAATTAACGGCAGGTGAGCGTACTGGACCAGCGGTATTTCTAATGCCTGTTGAATCATAATTTGTTTGGGAGTATTCGGCAGATGTTCCTCGCCCCGGATAACGTGACTGATACCCGACTCAAAATCGTCGACAACCACGGCAAAATTGTAAAGCGGTTCTTCTAAACTTTTAGCGATGATGATGTCGCCGATCAGCCCCGTTTTAAAAGAAACCTTGCCGCGAACCAAATCATTTATAAAGACTTCGGCGTCGGGCATCTTGAAACGGATAACGCCTTTTTCATTTTTGAGGTTACGACAACGGCCGCCGTACCGCGGCGCTAATCCTTGAGTGAGTTGGGACTGACGTTCTAATTCCAGATCCTCGGGCTTACAAGAACAGTAATAAGCAAATCCGGCTTCAAGAAGACGCCCAAGATAGCGCCGATAAATTTCTTTTCTCTGGCTTTGGCGGTAAATTTCGCCGTCCCAGTTCAAACCAAGCCAACGCAAACTTTCAATAAAGTCATCTTCATACTCCTTTCGGGAACGTTCCCTGTCAGTATCCTCAAACCTCAACAAAAACTCGCCGTTCTGCCGGCGGGTGAAAAGCCAGTTAAAAAGAGCGGTCCGAGCATTGCCAAAACTAAAAGGACCTGTCGGCGAAGGCGCAAAACGAACCCTTACATTTTTTACCGTCGGGTCGTCCATATTTTTAAGTTTACTATAAAAACCCCAAATCCCAAATCCCCCACCTGCACCGAAGTTCTCGCCTCGCTGAAGTTTTGGCGAAGCGGAACGACGAGTAAGAACTCTGCCGACCCCGTCGTCATAATCTATTTTGGATTATACCGCAAAAAGGCCCGGCTTGAGGCCGGCTTGAAACAATTAGATGTGGCTCAAGAATTAAAAAAGCCCCAGTCCTATATTTCAAAAACAGAAAGAGGCGAAAGACGACTTGATATAGCCGAATTGAAAGAGTTAACAAAGATTTATAAAAAAGATATAAACTTTTTTATAATTCATGGGTTTTCTAAATTTATGTTTGTTACTTTCCAAATTACCTCAAATTTTCTCTCACCCAATCATAAAAATCTGTTTTCAAAAACTTCAAAAATCCATCAGATCTTTCTTTTGAAAAATCTGTCTTATTTTCTCTACAATCTATTTGACTTTATTCTTATTACTCTCTACATCAAAATCATAATAGAAAGAAAATAGAAAGCCCAATAAAAGTTATCCACAGGTTTAAAAATATTTTTCCCTTGGCAGACAAAAAATTTATTATTTTAGGATTTTTATATCAATGGCCAAAACCCGCTAACTTTAAAATTTCTTCAGCTATTAGTTGAGCGGCTTTTGGTTTGGCAAAGGTCTTGGCGGCTTGAACCATTTCTTCCCGCAATCGGGCATCACCAATTATGTTTTTTATTTGGCGGATTAGGATGCCGAATTTAAAATTAGCTTCCTCAACAACCACTGCCGCACCGCTTTCGGCGTACTCATAAGCATTGGTAAGTTGATGATTGTTTGCCGAATCAGTAATCGGAATAAGAATTGAGGGTTTGCCAAAGGCGGCGATTTCAAAAATAGAGCCGGCGCCGGGCCTAGAAACGACCACGTCAGCGGCTGCCAAAGCATATTTTATTTGTCCCAAGTTTAAAAAACCGATACTCTTGTAACGTTCTGTTAGGGTCTCATTTAAACCGCGAAGAGCGTGAGCGGCCAGAATTTTTATTTCCTCTTCATTAGCCAGTCCGGTTTGATGGTAAACCTGAAACTCCTGAAGAAAACTTTCAAGATTGCTGACCATAAAACTATTAATAATGGCTGCTCCTTGCGAGCCACCCAAAATCAAGACCAGCGGCATATCTTGATTAAAACCAAGATATGTTTTAATCTGCCGCGCCTCAGATGTTAAACCGTTTAAAAACTCAGCCCGGACGGGATTGCCCACTAACACGGTCTTTCCCTTGGGGAAAAACGCGGCGGCTTTTCGAAAAGAAATGCCAATTTTTTTAGCCAATTTGGCTGAAATTCGGTTAGCCAAACCGGGGATTGAATCTGACTCGTGAATAATTATTGGGATGAAATAAAACTTTGCCGCCAGCACCACCGGTAACGCTCCCGGCCCCCCTTTTGAGAAAACAACATCGGGCATCAGTTTAAAAAGAAGAGCAAATGCTTGGATAACGCTCCAAAAAAATTTAGGGATGTCAATTAAATTAGCGATGTCTAAATAGCGGCGCCACTTGGCGCCGGCGATACGATAAGCCGGAATGTTCCGCCGCGAAAATTCTTCATTAAGAGGACTGGCCGGACCTAAATAAAAAATCTCTGCCCGGCCTTGGGCAATTTCGATTAGAGAATCGGCGACCGCAACCAGAGGAAAAATGTGACCGCCGGTGCCGCCGCCGGCAAGAATGATGCGAACGGTATTCATAGCCGATACTTAGAAATATTAACAATAATCCCGGCCATTGTTAAGCAAACGGCGAGGGCGGTGCCGCCGAAACTGATAAAAGGCAGAGGTATACCGGTAAGAGGAAACAGGCCTGAAGTGGCGGCCATATTAATGAATGCCTGGATGCCGATGAGCGTCCCGAAGCCAAAAGCGAGACAGCGACTGAACAAGTCCGGGGCTTGCCGTCCGAGTGAAAAACTTCGCCAGACAAGAATAATAAAAAGAAAAATGAGCAGAATCGAACCAACAAAACCGAGTTCTTCTGCAATGACCGCAAAAATGGAATCTCCAATCGGTTCAGGAAGATAATGGAGTTTAGTGGTTGACTGACCGTAGCCGACACCGGTGAGACCGCCGGAACCAATGGCGATAAGGGCCTGATTTAAATGGTAACCCCGGCCAAGAGGATCTTCTTGGGGATTTAGGAAACCGAGGACGCGCTCGTAGCGATAATCGGTAAGAAAAATAAGGGAAGTAATAGCGACTAAACCGATAACCACCGCCCCGATCACAAATCTAAATTTGGCGCCGGCGCTGAAGTAAACAATAAGAGAGGCGGCTAAAATGACCACGGCCGTGGTGGTGGCCGGCTGGAGAAAAAGAAGAAAAGCCACCACCCCCGAAAGAATTAAAAAAGGCAGAAAACCTTTAGAGAAGCTCCGGCTCCGCGCCTGACTGCGGCTGAACCAAGCGGCGAGATAAGCCAGAAAGGTAAACTTTAAAATCTCGCCGGGCTGGAAACTGACAAAACCAAAATCTACCCACCGCTCCGATCCTTTGATACTAACCCCTAGCGGCGAGAAAACTAAAAGCAAAAGAATAATGTTTCCAAGAAGCAGCCAGGGAGCAAGTTTTTCCCAAAAGCGGTAATAGATAAGAGAACCCGCCAAAAAACCAAGAAATCCAATAAGTAAACCATAACTCAATTGATGTTTTAAATAGTAGTAGCTGTCGTTGAACTTAATCTTCCCTAAATCAGAAGAGGCGCTGGCAAGCATTACCAGACCAAAAATAACCAAAAGAACAAGAACGGTTATGAAAACATAATCTGGCCGGTGGCGCGCTTTTTTAAAAATAGGGCTCATAAATTTTTCTTTAAGACCTTGCCGGCTAAAACATTTATCGGTCTCCCCTCTTCTAGAACTACGACACCGTTCAACAATACTTCGCTCGGACGATAACTCCGCCAAACAGCAAGATCGGCATAACAACCTTCCCCAATCACGCCGCGCTTATTAATACCGTATTTCCGGGCCGGGATAGAAGTAATTTTAGCGACTGCCTTTTCAAGAGATAATCCTCCGCTACTAGCCCATTTGAGAAATTTTGGAAAGGTATTCCAGTTCCGCTCATGTTTGAATTCGCCTTCAGCAAGACCGGCGCCATTTGAGGAGATAATCGCGCGCGGCGAGTTCATAAAATCCTCCAGAACTTTCTCGTCAATGTCGCGATTGAAAACAATGGCCCGCAGACGAACAAAACGCATCAAACGCAGGAGGGCCTGAGGCGGAGGGACGTTCATGTCGCCGGCAAACTCCTCAAGCGTTTTACCGCAGAGACGCTGAAAGGGCGACGGCACATAACCAATGGTTAAATCAGACGACCGTAATTTCCAAAGATACTCCAAAATTCTGCCCTCAAGATGAGGAGAAATTAACCGATCAAACATAATTTCCAGACTGCTGTTTTGAACCCAAGGCGGCAAAAGAGTAAAAATAGGCCGGGCGGTTGTTTCAAAAGGATAGCAGTCAAAATGGATTAACACTTGAGCGCTCTCTTTTTCAATGGTTTCCAAGGATTGACGATAGGACTTTATAAAATTTTTAAGCGGCTGAAAATGACTTATTTCTAAATTAACGCCTGTTTCGCGAGTGACATCAATTACTTCGGCTATTGAATCTTCCAAGCCCTCGCCGGCATCCCTCAAATGGGTGGCATAAACGCCTTTTGCCGATGCCGTTATCTTGACCAATTCTCTAATTTCCCGAAAAGGAATGCGACAGAGAGGAAGATAGCTAAGACCGATTGATAAACCAAAAGCTCCCTCTTTTAAAGCTTGAGCTAAAACTTCTTTAAATGAATTAAGTTCGGTTTCGGTGAGATCGCGCGGTTCCCCCCGGGTGAGGGCTTGACGAACTGTTGAATGACCGACCAAGGTGCCGAAATTTACGCCTATTTTTCGTTTCTTTAAAATATCAAGGAACCCCCTTATTGAACGCCAGTCCACATTCACTTTTGAGGTATCGCTCCATTCACGAATCGAATCAAGAGAACCGTCAAGGAGAGGAGCAAGAGACATCCCGCAATTGCCGCCGATAATAGCCGTCACTCCTTGTTTGATAAAATCGGTCTGATGAGGCTCAAGAAAAATGCTTAGAAAATGATCCGAATCAGTATTGACGTCAACAATGCCCGGGGTAACGATGGCGCCGGCGGCATCAATAGTTTTATCGGCTTGGCTTTTAGGAAACGTCCCTAAGCCAACTATTTTCTCTCCTCTTACTAAGACGTCGGTCTTTACCGGCGGCGATTCAATACCGTCGTAAACTAAACCGTTTTTTATGAGAATTGAGGACATATTTTAAATAAATCTGGCGAGGAAAAAAAGAACCAAACCGAAAGCGCTTACCACCGCCGAAATAATCCAGAAACGCATCGTAATCTGGCTTTCGGGCCAGCCCAGCGCTTCAAAATGATGATGGATGGGTGTTGAAAGAAAGATTTTACGTTTGAAAACTTTCTTACTGATCATCTGAGCGATGACCGAAAGCGACTCGACAACGGGGATGACGGCAAAAAAGGGAAGGAGGAAAGCAGTATTGGTCAGGAGAGCCATTACGCCAAGAGTAATGCCGAGCGCCATTGAACCAGTATCACCCATAAAGAAACGAGCAGGATAGATGTTAAACCAAAGAAAGGCAAGAAGGGCGCCTATCGCCGCTGCTCCCATTATAGCGAGATCGTAGCGCTGAAGAACAAAGGCCACGGCGGTAAGAGCGACAAAAGTGAAAAGCATGGTCCCGCCGGCTAAACCATCAAGCCCGTCGGTTTCGTTCACCGAAAACGCAGTCGCAATAATGATGAAGATAAAAAAAAGAATGTACCAGGGGCCGATATAAACATTCCCAATAAAAGGAATGTAGAGGACATCAAA
>JAGUWR010000038.1 GCA_020062265.1 Minisyncoccota bacterium
ACTCTTTCTTTCGTCTCCGGGCTAATCTTAAAGTTAATTGGTTTGAAAAACTAAAAGCGGATTTTGGCGACGATTGGGAAAAAATTCACCACCTTATCATTTTGCCGATGTACCACGAGCCCTATGAGGTCGTGAGAGCGAGTTTTCAAAGTCTTATTGAAGTAAATTATCCAAAAGAAAAGGTTATTGTCGTTCTGGCGACCGAGGAGCGCGGCGGTTTAGAAGATCAAAAAGTTGCTGGTCAAATCGAGAAGGAGTTTAATAATCATTTTTTTAAGTTTTTTATTACTGTTCATCCGGCCGGGATATCGGGGGAACTGCCGGGTAAGGGCTCAAACGAGACTTGGGCCGCGAGAGAAGCTAAACAGCGTCTCATTGATGCTCTTAAAATTCCTTACGAAGACGTTCTCGTTTCCGTGTTTGATATTGATAGCCGTTCCGGCCGCGATTACTTTGCGATTTTAACGTATCGGTTCCTCGGAACACCCGATCGTCAACAAGCCAGTTACCAGCCGATTCCTCTTTTTACCAACAATCTTCACAAAACTTTTGCTTTTGCCCGGCTGATCGGATTCACTTCAAGTTTCTGGCAGTTTATGCAACAGGCCCGGCCTCACCGGATGGTCAGTTTTTCTTCCCACAGCATGCCGTTCAAAGCGCTGGCAGAAGCCGATTTCTGGCCGACCGATATTGTGTCCGAGGATTCGCAGATTTTTTTTAAACTTTTCAACCATTACGGTGGGGATTGGCGGGTGGTGCCGCTTTTTTACCCCATCTATATGGACGCCGTCACCGGCGCTACTTTTTGGGAATCAATCAAGAATATTTATAAACAGCAAAGACGTTGGGCTTGGGGCGTGGAAAATTTTGTTTATTTAGCTACTATTTTTTTAAAAAATCAGAACATTAGTTTTTCTAAAAAATTGTTTTGGTTTTATAATACCTTTACCGGTTTTTACTCCTGGTCTACCAGTTCTTTTGTTATTTTTCTGTTTGGCTGGCTGCCTAATGTTATTGGTGTGTCCGAATTCCAAGCTACAGTCGCCTCCTATAATCTTCCTCGAATCACCGGCTGGCTGATGAATGGCAGTGTTTTTGGCATTGTTACGATCGCGTTTTTAAGCATTCTTCTTTTGCCGCCGCGGCTCCCCTGGCTCAAGAAGCGTCATTATATTCTCTATCTCTTTCAGTGGATACTTCTCCCGCCTACTTTTATATTTATCGGCGCTCTGCCAGCTCTTGATGCTCAGACCAGAATGATGCTGGGCGGCCGATTTCGTTTAGGGTTCTGGAAAACCCCAAAGTAGCCATGAGAGAATGTTTAACCGAAGCTATTGTTCTTAGCGTGAAGTCCGGCAGTGGGCAAGATAGCGTAGCAGATTTTTACACCCGAGAGCTGGGCCGAATTAGAGCAAGAGTCACGAGCGGCCGAAAAATTTTGTCAAAACTTACACCCCACCTTGACGTGCTAAACCTAGTAAACCTCCGCTTAGTTGAGAAGAGACAGTTTATTGTTGCCGACGTCGTAACTAAAGACCGTTTCTCAGAGCTAAGAAGTTCTTCAACAAAACTTGCTTTAGCTCTTAATTTTCTTCGTGTTCTTCGCGCGATTTCTTATCCAGCCGAGCCGGACCCTCGTCTCTGGCATTGGCTGATTCGTTCTTTCCGTTCAAAGCGTTTTAACTATCGCGAATTTTTAAAAATTTTAGGTTATGATCCAGCCGCGGCGTGCTGTGAGGTTTGCGGCGCGCGGCAACTCACCCATTTTTTTCTCAAAGATCAGTCGTTTTTGTGTTACCGTTGCCATACCAAGTTTCCTAAAAATAAGCTATTATATTTACAATAACGGAAATTATGTCTTTAGAAGATTTAGAAAAAGAAATTTACGGTTTCAAAAAAGCCGGTCCGCCTCGCGAGCCCCAAAAAATTCCTCGCCAACCAGCGCGAAAAATTGATGAAGTAGCTGAAAGTTGGGGAGAGTTAGAAAAAAAAGACCAAAAAAAGGGAGGATATTTTCTCAAGGCGGTAATCGGCATTAGTCTAGCAGTGATTGCCTTTGGCGTTTTTTTAATTTTTCAGTACTTGGGTGATTCTTCCGGACCTCAGATTAAAATTGAAGCAGTCACTCCGCCTGCGGTTCGGGCCGGCGTTCCTTTTGAGGCGATTATTAATGTAAGCAATCAATCGAGCATTGTTCTTCAGAACGCTTCTTTGGGCTTGACATTGCCGCCGGGTCTCGTTTCTTCGGGCAGGGGAGAGACCGGCGGTGAAATTCGCGAACTTCTTGGTGATATCGGCGTCGGCGGCATAACCAGACGAAGTTTTACTCTTATTGCGATAGAGGATGACGATAGAGGAGTTAAAAGAATCAACGTGAATTTTCTTTATAGTACCGGCTCACGGGAGCGTTTTGAACAGAAAACGGTTAAAGAAGTTATTGTTGAAGGGCCAGCGATTGAAGCCGAAGCGAAAGTGCCGGAGCGAGTCCTAAGCGGGTCGGCTTTTGAGATCGAAATACGTTATCGTAATGTCTCGGATTTCGATTTTGAATCGCTGGCTCTTGAAGTTATCTATCCCCAAGGTTTCGAGTTCATATCGGCCAGCTTGCCGCCCAGTTCTCTTAACAATTATTGGAATTTAGGGGGATTGAGAGCCGGTTCAAGCGGCGTTCTTAAGATTAAAGGTTCGGCCGCGGCGCCGGGACAGGCATACTTTAGCGTCCCCGCGGCCATTAGCGCCGAGATTAACGGCCAAAAGTTTGTGGTGAGTAAAACAAACCTTAGTTTTTCCATCGCCCCTTCACCAATTGAACTCTCCGTCGTTGTTAATAATAATCCGGACTACGTTGCCCGCATTAGTGATCGACTAAGTTACGCTATAGGTTATCAAAACCAGAGCGGTATTGCTCTTGCCGATGCGGTTATCCGCGCCAAACTAACCGGCGAATTATTTGATATCGCTACTCTCCAAACGCGTGCCCAGATTGATTCTTTAACCAATACTTTAACCTGGAATGCTTCCAATATTTCCGAATTGCGGCTCCTCCAGCCGGCTGCTAGCGGCGTAGTCAGTTTTGATATCCGTTTGCTTCCTAATTTCCCGATTAAACGTCTTAATGACAAAAATTACCTGCTTAAATTAGAAGTAACAATGGATTCGCCAACCGTGCCTTACTACCTTGAAGCGGCTAAAACTTCAGCCGCGGCAGCGAGCGAGATAAAGGTATCGGGGTATATTTCGGTTGACGCTCAAGCTTTTTACCGCGATGCGGCTTCAGGGGTACTTAATCTCGGCGCAATGCCACCCAAAGTTAACGAGTTGACTCAATACACCATCCACTGGGTGATTAAAAATTATGCCACCGACGTCAAAGATGTAGAGTTACGGGCGTTTCTCCAGTCCGGCGTGAGCTTGACAGGCATCGTCAAGAGCAACATCGATTCTGTGCCGCTTTATAACGAACGGACCCAAGAAGTTGTTTGGCGGATTGAACGGATACTGGCTGCGAAAGGAGTCATTAATGAACCAATTGAAGCGATTTTTCAAATTCAAGCCGTTCCCAATGCAACTCAAGTTGGTCAATACCAGCCGCTCTTGAGCGAAACAAGAATTAAAGCCGTTGATGAATTTACTGGTTTACAGCTTGAAAATTTTGATACTGTTCTCACCACTTCATTGCCCGATGATGTTACGGTCGGCCAGGGCGGCGGGAGGGTGGTGCAGTAATTAGACCTATTAGACTAATAGGACTTATTGGACTTATGAATTTGTTGGAAAAAATATCATCATTGGCCAAGCGCCGAGGTTTTATTTATCCCGGTTCGGAAATATACGGCGGTCTGGCCGGTTTCTACGACTGGGGGCATTTGGGCAATGAGCTTAAATTTAACATCAAGCAGACCTGGTGGCGGGATACGGTTCAGCTTCGTGATGATGTCGTCGGTCTTTCCGCGGCCATCGTTATGAATCCGAAGGCCTGGGAGGCCTCGGGGCATCTTACCGGTTTTTCGGACGTTCTGGTGGAATGCCCGAAGTGCCACAAGCGTTTCAAAGCCGATGAGCTTGGAAAGAAAAATGAGTCATTGGTCTGCGTTGAATGCAGTGAAATTTTTAAAGGTAAGGCTCGTCAGTTTAATTTGATGTTTAAGACATTCGTGGGGGCGGCCGAGGAGGCGGCAGCGGTTGCCTATCTCCGTCCCGAAACTGCCGGCGGCATTTTCGTAAATTTTAAGAATGTTCTCCAAACAAACCGGTTGAAAATCCCTTTTGGTATTGCCCAGATCGGGAAGGCCTTTCGGAACGAGATAAACCCGCGCGATTTCGTGTTTCGCATCCGCGAGTTTGAACAAATGGAACTGGAGTATTTTATTCACCCCGTTAGAAATAATCCCGTTAAGCAGGATGCCGCCGTGCCACCTCAGGCGGCAGGGCGGATTTCTAACGGGGTAAAACCTCAAACACCCACAGAATGGCTAAGTTATTGGGTGGGCAGAAGACTTAAATGGTACGAATCAATCGGATTAAAAAACATCCGTCTCCGAGAACAGAGTCAAGAAGAGCGCGCCCACTATTCGCGGGCAACCGTAGATATTGAATATAAATTTCCGTTTGGCTGGCAAGAAATTGAAGGCGTGGCCAATCGCGGCGATTTTGACCTTACTGCCCAGATGAAAGTTTCTGGTAAAGATTTAAACTATTTTGACGAGGAAACAAAAGAACAATACACGCCTTATGTGATTGAACCTTCGGCTGGTGTGGAAAGGATTGCCTTGGCAGTTCTTTGTGAGGCCTATCTTGAGGAAAAAGAACGGATTGTGCTAAAACTTAATTCCAAGCTCGCGCCTTACAAAGCGGCAGTATTTCCGCTTTTAGCGAACAAAGAAAAATTAGTAGAGCTGGCTCGTTCAATTTACGATGATTTGAAAACTGAATTTATGACGGCTTGGGACGATCGCGGCAATATCGGTAAGCGTTACTACAGCCAGGACGAAATCGGCACGCCCTTCTGTATTACCGTTGATTTTGAAAGTTTGGAGAAAAATGATGTAACCGTTCGGGGCAGGGACACGATGAAACAAGTGAGGGTGGGAATTAGGGAATTAAAAGAATATCTCAAAAAGAAGTTAGTGAAATAAATGAATTTCCAAAAAATAAAATTTGACAATGGGCTGAGGTTAATTTTAGCGCCCCAGCCGGTGAGTTCGGCAACCACGGTGATGGTTTTGGTTGAGGCCGGTTCTAAATATGAAACTAAGGAAATCAACGGTCTTTCTCATTTTTTAGAGCATATGTGTTTTAAAGGCACGACCAAACGACCGACTCAACTCGCCATCAGCACCGAGCTGGATAATTTAGGCGCCGAATACAATGCTTTTACCAGCCGGGAATATACCGGCTATTACGCTAAAGCCCGCAATGAAAATTTTGACAAGATTTTAGACGTCGTTACTGATATGTATCTTAATCCTCTTTTTGACCCTGAAGAAATTAATAAAGAACGCGGCCCGATTATTGAAGAAATTAATATGTATGAAGATCTGCCGATGCAGAAAGTTTCGGAATTGTTTTTTAATTTAGTTTATGGCGACCAGCCGGCCGGCTGGAGCGTAGCCGGGACCAAAGAAAATATTCTTCGGCTCCAACGCGAAGATTTTATAAATTATCGAAAGGCCCACTATGTAGCGCAATCAACAATCGTTATTGTTGCCGGCGGGTTTTCCGCCGAAAGCGTTGAAGAAAAAATCAGAAATGTTTTTACGGCGCTAAAAGTAAACAAGAAATCGCCTAAAGCGCCAGTCGTTGAAGAGCAGGGAAAAGCGCGTTTTTCCCCTGCTTATAAAACAACTGATCAGACTCATTTGGTTTTGGGTTTTCGAGCTTTTGACGTTCACGATGAAAGACGTTTTGCACTCGGTATTTTAGCTGATATTCTGGGCGGCGGCATCAGTTCCCGACTTTTCCAGAAAATCAGAAGCGAGCTCGGCGCCGCTTATTACATTAGCGCTTCGCCCGACTTTTATACTGACCACGGCCTTTTTTTGATTTCGGCCGGAGTGAGCAATGATAAAGTTGAAGAGGCGGTAAGGATTGCGTTAAGCGAGTGTTTCAAACTTAAAGAAAATCTAATCGACGAGCGTGAGTTAAGAAAAGTTAAAGAACATCTAATTGGTCATTTATTTTTATCGCTGGAAAGCTCTGACGAGTTTGCTGTTTTTTACGGCAGTCAGGAAATTTCAGGCAATCCTCTTATGGTGCCTCAAGTTCTTGCTCAGCGAATCCAAGCAGTCACCGCCGAAGAGATTCGTAAGGTTGCTCGTTTTATTTTTGAAAACAACCGCCTCAATCTCGCTTTCATCGGTCCCTTGAAAGATAAGGATTTTGGTAACATACTTAAGATATAAGCTGATGCGAATATACGAATAATGCGAATCTCCGAATGACGTATTCGTATGCGCCTATTCGCTAAGGCTATTCGCATACATGGAGAAAGAAACCCCCATCAATATTTCTTGGAATACGCTCTGGCGAGTGCTTTTCTTTGTTTTTCTTGCGGTTCTGCTCTATCTTGCCCGAGAAGCAGTCGTGGTTCTACTTGCTTCAGCTGTCATTTCACTTGGTCTTGAGCCATTGGTTGGTTTTCTTGAAAAGCGGCGGATTCCGAGAATTTTGGGCGCCCTTATTGTTTTTTTTCTCGTCCTTTTGATTTTCGCCGCCGCGATTTACCTCGTGGTGCCGGTGATTGCAAGCGAGATAGGAAGTTTTTTTGAACAACTTAACCAGGCATTTTCGTCAATTTTTGGTTTCAGCATATCAAAGGCATCACTTGAAGTTTTTAAAGGAGGGTTGGATAAGGCGCTTGAATTCGTCCGTACCAGCAACATTTCGATCGGCGGCGCGGTTTCCTCAATGTTTAATAATCTCATCCTTGTTGCGGCAACCATCCTTGTCACTTTCTATCTTATGGTGGAGAAAGATGGTGTTGAAAGATTTTTAAGAGCAATTTTGCCGGACGCTTACGAGCGTACCATCCTTACCATTTTTACCAAATTCAAGATTAAGATTAGGCGGTGGATGCTCGCTCAATTGGTATTGAGCGCGGCGGTCGGGGTCCTTACTGGTCTCGGCGCCTGGCTTCTCGGGATACGTTACCCGGCTGTTATCGGAATACTCGCCGCCGTTTTTGAGATTGTGCCGGTAATCGGTCCGGTTCTTGTCGGTATTATTGCTTTTCTCATTGCTATTTCTGATTCACTCCTTCTTGGTCTTTACGCTCTTATTTTCTTTACCATCGTTCAGCAATTCGAAAGTCACGTTCTTACCCCGATCATTATTGGTCGGACAATGAGGATCCATCCGGTTCTGGTTATTGTTTCTCTTATCGCCGGCGCTCAAGTAGCCGGTTTCGTCGGCGTTCTTCTGGCTGTGCCGATTGCGGTGGCGGTCCAAGAAGTGGTGGGATATCTTTCTGAAAGCAAATCCCATCGTCCTCGCCTTGATATATGACCCAGAAAAAAATCTGTATTACTACCGCGATTGATTATATCAACGATGTAATTCATATTGGCCATGCCTACCAAAAGGTAGCGGCTGACGTTTTGGCTCGTTATTATCGTATTCTTAACGGTAAAGATAATGTTTTCTTTTTGACCGGTACTGATGAGCATGGTCTTAAAGCTGAAGAATCAGCCAGAGAATCAAAAAAAAACGTTAAAGAATTTGCTGATGAGATCGCCGCCGCTGATAAAAAAGAGCAAGATTTGCTTAATGTTTCGTATGATCGTTTCATTAGGACCACCGATTCCGACCATATTGTCGCCGCAGTTGATTTTTGGAAAAGAATTAAAGAAAGTGGCGATATTTATTTAGACGACTTTACCGGTAAATATTGCAGCGGTTGCGAATCATTCAAAACCGAATCCGAGCTGGAAAACAATCATTGTCCTCTTCATCTAAAAGAAGAAATTAAGCTCGCCACTGAAAAGAACTATTTTTTTCGCTGGAAACGCTACGTCCCTTTTTTAAAAGAACATATTACCAGCCACCCTGAATTTGTTTTGCCGTCAAGCCGCCGAAATGAAGTTTTGGCTTTTGTGGATAAAATTGAAGATATAACGATTTCCAGAAGAAAAGAAGCGGTGTCCTGGGGGATTGAAGTGCCGGGGGATCCGGACCAGCTAATATATGTTTGGTTTGAGGCTTTGATAAATTATCTAACCGGGGCTTTACCAATCGGTTTTTGGGGTGAGGATACAAAAATCATTCATATTCTTGGCAAGGATAATCTCCGTTGGCACGCCCTTCTTTGGCCAGCGATGTTAAAAAGCGCTGGTTATCCTTTACCGGCTACTATCTTTGCTCATGGTTTCCTCATTTTTAACGGTCAAAAAATTAGTAAATCACTTGGGAATATAACCCGACCCAGCGAACTCGTTTCAAAATACGGAGCTGATCCGGTCCGATATTACCTTTTGGGGCGGACAAATTTTGCCGAGGACAATGATGTTACTATTTCTAAATTAGAAGATGCTTATAATGGCGATTTGGCTAATGGTTTAGGCAACTTTGCCGCTCGGGTGTTAACCTTAGCCGAGAAAATTGAATTGAAAATTAATCAAATTTTTGATGATGAGATTAAAAAAGAGATTGAAAAAACGAAAGCGGCGGTTGCCGAGAAATTAAACGAATTTAAATTTCATGAAGCCCTTGCCGTCATTTGGAATTTAATTTCTTTTAGCGATCGCTATATCAATGAAAACAAACCCTGGGAGACCAGGAATGAAAAAGTGATGTTTGGGTTAGTGGTGGTTTTGGATAATGTTGCCGCCCTGCTTGCTCCGTTTATGCCCCAAACTGCCGAGAAAATTACCAAAAGCATTATTTGGCAGGACGGCAACTTAGAAATCAAAAAACCAGAGATTCTTTTTCCGAGGTTAAATAAATGACGCTAAGGTTTTTTGACGCTCACACGCACGTAAATTTCGCGGCTTTCGAGAAAGATTATAAAGAGGTTATTGACCAGGCTCTTGCGGTCGGTGTGGGGGCGGTTAACGTAGGAACCCAGAAGGACACTTCTCGCCGGGCGATTGAGATCGCCCATGAGTTCGAGAATGAACCGGTTTACGCCACGATCGGTCTCCATCCGATTCACACCTCGAAGTCCTACCACGACCCGCATGAATTGGGAGGGAGTGAGGAAGCAAAAAGTTTCACTTCCCGCGGCGAAGAATTCGACTACGATTATTACAAAAATTTAGCTTTGGATTCTAAGGTCATAGCGATCGGTGAGTGCGGCCTCGATTATTACCGGGCAGCAAGCGGCAAGAGACAAGAGACAAATAAGAAGCAACGCGATGCGTTCATAAAACAAATTGAGCTCGCTCACGAAGTTAAAAAACCTTTAATGATTCACTGCCGTTCCGCCTTTCCTGAACTTATTCAATTACTAGTTACTAATTACCAGTTACTAGTTACTCCTCACCCGGGCATCATCCATTTTTTCTCCGGTACTAAAGAAGACACTCAAAAACTCCTTGAGCTGGGCTTTTTTTTCACTTTTGGCGGCTTGATTACTTTTGCCCGCGATTACGACGAAGTTATAAAATCAATCCCTCTAGGAAGAATTCTTTCCGAGACTGACGCGCCTTACGTCGCTCCCGAGCCCTACCGGGAGAAACGCAACGAACCGGCCTATGTCATTGAGGTCGTCAAAAAACTTGCGGAAATTAAAGACATTCCGTTAGAAAAAACGCGAAGTCAAATCTTTGAAAACACGAAGCGAGTATTCAACATTGATTTTGTAAATCAACAGTCCCTATCTAGCGGAATTTTTTAAAAGTTATTTTCAGAGTTTTTTCCATGCCGCGGAGTTTACCTGACAATTTATATGTAAATACGGGATAAACGGATTTTCGGCACTACTCGATTGAATAGTACCGGAGGGCGAGGCCGGTAAAAAAGCTGTCATCAGTAGAATGTTTGAGAAAAAAACAAAAACCCGTTAGAGTGGTAGTATTCATGCCTAAATACGATTTTTCTAAAATAGAGCGGAAATGGCAGAGAATTTGGCGGCAGAAGAAGATTTATGAGCCAAATCTAAAGAAAGCTAAAAAGCCATTCTACAACTTGATGATGTTTCCTTACCCTTCAGCCGAAGGTCTCCATGTCGGGAATATGTACGCTTTTACCGGCGCTGATATTTTCGGCCGTTATATGCGGATGAAGGGATACAATGTTTTTGAGCCGATTGGGTTGGATGGATTTGGGATTCATTCTGAAAATTACGCCTTACAGATCGGCGTTCACCCGATGAAACAGGCAAAGATTTCTAAAAAAAGATTTTATAAACAACTTGAGATGATTGGGAATGGATTTGCTTGGGATAAGCGATTAGAGACGTATGACCCGGAATACTACAAATGGACCCAGTGGATTTTTGTGCAGATGTTCAAACACGGGTTAGCTTATAGGAAAAAGCAGGCGGTCAATTGGTGCCCTTCGTGCAAGACCGTGCTTGCCGATGAGCAAGTTTTACAGAAGAGACAAGAGACAAGAGATAAGAGGCAAGAGGTTTTAGTTGGGGCTTGTGAGCGCTGTGAGACGCCAGTGGTGAAAAAAGAATTAGAGCAGTGGTTTTTCAAAATTACTAAATATGCCGAAAAACTCCTTAAAAATCTGGATAAAATTGATTGGTCAGAGAAAGTAAAAATCGCCCAGCGGAATTGGATAGGGGAAAGCGAAGGCGCGCTAATTAATTTCGAGATCGCGGGCGGCGTTGCGCCTTCTTATGTTTTACTGCACGGATTTACCGGATCACCCAATGCCAATTTTTTTCCTTGGCTCAAGAAGGAATTGGAGAAGAGGGGGGCTAAAGTTTTCGTTCCGGCTCTGCCTAACACGGATAACCCCAGTATTCCGGAACAGGTGGAATTTGTATTGAAAAATGCGGAATTCAACGAGAACACCGTTTTGTTGGGTCACAGTTTAGGGAGCGTTGTCGGGCTGAAGGTTATAGAAAAACTCGACCACCCGATAAAGAGATTTGTTTCGGCTGCCGGGTTTCTCGAGCCGAAATTCAAGGATCACTCGCGGCCATTCGAAAAATCATTCGATTGGAAATTCGATTTCGAAAGAATAAAAAAGAACGTTCGCACAATAATGATTTTAAGGGATAGCTCCGACGATGTCGTTCCCGAAATCCAAGCGGATAAAATTCAGCAAGCGATCGGCGGCGAAATCATCGATTTCAAGGCCGAAGATAACCATATTTGCGGCGAGGTGGAGCCAGTCGTTTTGAAGAATTGCATTGGCCTGATAAAAGTTTTCACTACCCGCCCCGATACGCTTTTCGGCGCTACTTATATGGTTTTGGGGTCGGAACATTCGCTCGTAGAAAATCTCAAATCTCAGATCACAAATTACAAACAGGTTGCCGATTATGTCAAAAAAACAAAAAACAAATCCGAGGCGGAGAGAATTGAAGAAGGAAAAGAAAAAACAGGTGTTGAGTTAAAAGGAATTAAAGCCATAAATCCGGCGAACAATGAAGAAATTCCGGTGTGGGTGGCTGATTATGTGTTATCCGATGTTGGCGCCGGCGCGATTATGGCGGTGCCGGCGCACGACCAAAGAGATTACGAATTCGCCAAGAAGTTCAACTTACCCTTAATCCCAGTTATCAAACCCAATATAACGACATCGCAAGTCGTTAGAGTGGGAAATGCGTATGAAGGCAGGGGAGTTTTAATAAATTCGGGAAAATTTAACGGAATGGATTCAGAAAAAGCCAAATGGGGGATTGTTGAATTTGTGGGTGGCGAGAAAAAGACGCAATACCGTTTGCGTGATTGGCTTATATCCCGCCAGCGTTATTGGGGACCACCCATGCCAGTAATTTTTTGCGAGAATTGCAAAAAATTAGCGGAATCCTATAAGTCTTATAAGTCCAAGAGATCCTATAGGTCTTATAATCAAGGCGAGTTAGAAAATCCGGGCTGGATTGCGGTGCCGGGAAAAGATTTGCCGGTAAAACTTCCTTATGTTAAGGATTTTCGGCCTAAAAGCAAAGGCGAATCGCCTCTATCGTCAGTTAAAGAATTTTATGAAACAAAATGCCCAAAATGCGGCGGTAAAGCCCGACGGGAAACTGACGTATCAGATACCTTTCTTGATTCTGCTTGGTACTATCTCCGTTATCCTTCAATCCGTTCTGCCCGCGCCGGTACTATCCCATGGGATAGTACCATTACAAAAAAATGGCTGCCGGCTGGGATGTATATTGGCGGGGCCGAACACGCAGTTCTTCATCTTCTTTATGTAAGGTTTTTAGCAATGGCTTTGAAAGACATGGGTTATCTCCATTTTGAAGAACCCTTCCCGAAGTTCCGGGCTCACGGCCTTTTAATCAGTGAAGGGGCAAAAATGTCCAAGTCCAAGGGGAACGTGGTCAATCCCGACGAATACATTAAGAAATTCGGCGCTGATGCCCTCCGGATGTATTTGATGTTTCTGGCGCCGTTTGAGCAGGGCGGGGATTTCCGGGATGCGGGTATTTTAGGAATTACGCGGTTTTTGGAAAGAGTTTGGAAGCTTTTTCATTCACGAATAAACACGAATATAGGCACAAATAACACGAACAATATTCGTGCGATTAGTGGGCAAATTAGTGAACATTCGCGGATAGTGCATCGCACCATTAAAAAAGTTACCGAAGACATCGAGAATTTCCGTTATAACACCGCCATCAGCGCTTTGATGATTCTCTTAAATGAGATGGAAAAACACCCTCAATTACCAATTACCAATTACCAATTACTTTTAAAGCTTCTCGCTCCGTTCGCGCCGCATTTAGCCGAAGAAATTTGGCAGCAACTTATATCAGCATCAATCAGTCAAAATCAGCGTAAATCAGCGTTTGAATCAATACATAGAGAACCTTGGCCGAAATATGACCTCAAGCTTATCAAAGAAGAAACTTTCATGCTTATTATTCAGATAAATGGTAAAGTACGCGACCAAATTGAGGTAAATAAAATTATCACCCAAAAAGAAGCCGAGGCGTTGGTTTTTGAACGAGAGCGAGTTAAAATGTATTTGAACGGCAAGAAACCGAAGAAAATTATTTTCGTGCCTAGCCGTTTAGTTAATATCGTGATGTAAGTAATAAATAGATATGCGGTCCTATTTTGGTTTTGTAATTTTCATTTTAGTCATCGGATTTATTGTTTACGTTGCGGTGGCATCCGATAACTTCTTTGATTTCTTTTCATTTAAATTTAGGATTCCGATATCTCCCGTCGCTCCCATATCTACTCCTATTAATGATGAAGGGAGCAGGAGAGAGCCGCCAGAAAAGATAGAAACCGAGGAACCGCCGCCACGAGTTGATACTCAACCAAAAGTTACGCCGCCTAAAGGTTTTACAATAGAACAACTTTCGCCCTATTACCAGCAAATCAGGATATCATCTGTCAGTCGTGGTTCTTATTTCTTTGATAATTTTACATCACTTGCTCTTTCTGTTTACGGCGCCGGTGAAGCAATTAAGGTCTCCGACTGGCGCGTTCAATCTAATCGCGGTATCATCTTAAGCGTTCCTCGAGCGGTCAGTGATTACAACCCCAGGATACTTGCTTCAAATGAAGACATTATTTTAGAACCCGGCGGTTCTGTTATTTTCTACAATACTGAGAGTCCTATCCGTTTCAATTTGCGTCTTAACAAATGCACCGGCTATCTGAATAATATTTATGATTTTAAACCAGATCTTCCTAAAAATTGTCCTTACATTGACCGGAACGAAATAATAACTTTCTCCGGCCGGTGCCAATCGTTTATTATGTCCCTTTCAAGCTGCCGCCAACCGACGGCAAATGAAGTGAATGTTTTTAGCACCGAACCGGCTTGCCGACAACTCTTTGATACTTTGAACTATGGCGGTTGCTATTCCCGCTACCGGCCCGCCGCCGATTTCTTTTCAAAAGAATGGCGAGTATGGCTTGGCAGCAGTTTTAACGTTGTTAATCTCGACAGAGAACACGACCGGCTCCTTCTTTTTGATAAAAATGGTTTATTAGTTGATGAATATGTTTATTAAAGATAGACGTTCGTTCGCTTTGTTTTCTTTGTCCTCATTTTTTTGTTTTCTTTGTCCTCATTTTTTCGCCATATGGCGAAAAAATGAGGTAGGGGTATATTCTTATCAATATTTAAACACTGGCCGTTGCTGTTATGACGCGTCATAACGCTATCCTAGAGCATAGCGTTCTTCTGTCAATCATCGTTCAAATCCGGGATGATGGTCATCACCAGTTCATAATTTTTCCTCGGGGTCTGACCCCGTGATATAATAGAGTTAATGCCGAAATTTATTGCCGATATCGAAATTCATTCCAAGTATGCCCGGGCAGTCAGTCCACAAATGGTAATTGAAAATATCGCTCTTTGGGGGGTGAAAAAGGGCATTAAAGTTTTGGGCACTGGCGATTTCACTCATCCCCTCTGGCTGAAAGATCTTAAAGAGAAATTAGAGCCGGCCGAACCGGGCCTTTTCAAACTGAAAGGGCGGTATCGGCCGAAAAATAATCATTCTTTTGACGCGACGGCGACCCGGTTTTTATTGAGCGGCGAAGTCAGCTGTATTTATCCCAAAAAAAACAAAGTCCGGCGGGTGCATCATTTAATTTACGCTCCTAGTTTTGAAGTTGTTGATAAGGTTAATACTCAACTCGGCTGGATAGGAAATTTAAAATCTGACGGCCGGCCCATCATCGGCTTTGATTCCAAAGAACTTTTGGGAATACTTCTCAGCGCCTCATCAGAATGCGTTTTAATCCCCGCTCACGTTTTTACACCATGGTTCGGATTATTCGGTTCAAAATCCGGCTTTGATTCTTTGGAAGAATGTTTTGATGATTTGAGTAAAGAAATTTTTGCCATTGAAACCGGGCTTTCGGCAGACCCAGCTATGTGTTGGCGGATACCTTTTTTGGATAACAAGGCAATCATTTCTGGCTCTGATTCTCATTCGCTTCATCGGTTGGGTCGGGAGACCACTATTTTTGGCACCGAATTGTCTTATTCAGCGATTATGAAATCTCTTAAAAAACGCGACGAAAGTTTTGCCGGGACAATTGAGTTTTTCCCCGAGGAAGGCAAGTACCATTATGATGGTCATGCCGCCTGCGGCGTGAGTTTTTCACCGACGGAAACAAAAAAACAAAAAGGCATTTGTCCCAAGTGCGGTAAGCCGGTCACGGTCGGGGTGATGGCCCGAGTTGAAGAGTTGGCAACGGCGGACAGACCTGGAGGATTCAAACCGGATTGGGCCAAGCCATACTACAGTTTCGTGCCTTTTGACGAAGTTGTTGCCGAGGCCTTGGGAGTAGGCGTCGCTTCCAAAGCGGTTTGGAAAGAATATAACGAAGCCATTAAAAATTTTGGCTCAGAATTTGGGATTTTAATTGATGTTAGTGAATCTGATTTACGTGTCGGTCTGCCGTCAGCGATTGCTGAAGGGGTTATCAGAATGCGCCAAGGCAAAGTTCATATTGAGCCGGGCTATGACGGTCAGTATGGCAAGATAAAAATTTTTGAAGATGACGAGCGGGACGAACTCAATGCCCAAAAGAGTTTATTTTAGGGTATAATTGAGAGTAATGAATTCAACAATAGTTTATTTATTCCAGCGTTTTTTCTACCGGGTTTTTGAATTTCTGCGGCATTGGTATGTCAAAAGTTTGTTTATTTATTCTCACAACGTCATTAATTTTTTAGAACGCCTTGATAAGAATTTCGCTTTTAAAATTACCCTTCGTCATCTCTTTCAGCCGCTTTACAAGGATTATTCAATCATCGGTTACGTTCTTGGTTTCATTTTCCGAACCGGCAGAATTATCGGCGCTTCTTTTATTTATGTTGTTCTTATCGCCGCCGCGATTTTGATTTACGTCATTTGGCTAGCCGTCCCGATTTTCATTGTTTATAAAATTTTGGCATGAATCTCTATTTTAATGAACCAAGACTAAAGTTAAGTGCTTTCGGCGACTTTTGGGTTAGAATTACGACTTATTCAGCTTATCTTATCACTGCCGCCGGCATACCAATTTTGGTTACTTCGGATATGGTTCGTCTTCGTTGGCTTGGTTTGCTAATCGCTCTTTTTCTCGGCGATCGTCTTCTTCATCTTGGTCAAGCCGAAAAATCATTGACCGAACTTGCCCGCTCTAAACGCAAAGAAGAAAATGTCGTTCTTTATATGACGCCGGCAGCGAAGAAAATTTTGGATTATTCTTACCGTAAAGCTCGCGTCCTCGGCCAAAACTTTCATCTCGTTCTTTTAAAAGAACTTCTTGGCCATGCCGACGTAAAAGAAATTCTTCGCCGTTTGGAAATTAACCGCAATGAGTTTGAGCAAAAAATTGATGAATATCTTAATCTCGCCGCCGGCACCAAAGACAAATCAGAACTGCTGGCTAAAATTGAAGAGCTTGGGAGGCAGAGCTGTCTTGAAGCGATTACTATCCAGGAACGTTTCATCGAAATTCGGAGTATTCTTTCTTCTTTGGTAATTGCGTCTGACCCAACGTTATCAAAACTTTTTGAACTTTTTGATATTACCCCGGAAGATTTTGGTGAAGCGGCAATCTTCGGCCGCCATCGGCGCGTTTTTACTTGGGTCAAAGGGCTACCGAAAGTGCTTGGCGGTTTTGCTCGGCGGCCCCACCGTCTTCGGCAACGAGTTATGAATCGGGCTTGGACGGCCAGGCCGACGCCGCTGTTTGATCAATTCTCAACCGACCTCACTAATTTTGCTCGGCACGGCCAAGTTGGTTTGCTTATCGGTCATGAAAAAGAATTTCAGCGGCTCATGGGCATTCTCGCCCGTCCAACCAAGCCAAATGCGCTTTTAGTTGGCGAACCAGGAGTAGGGAAAACTGCCCTCGTTGCTCATCTTGCCTTCCGTCTGGTCAAAGATTTGGTGCCACCCCCAATTTTCGATCGTCGTCTCATTTCGCTTAATATCGGCAGTTTGATGGCTAATGCCACCCTTGACATTATGGCCGGCCGTTTAAAGGCAATATCAGATGAGATTGTTTCAGCCGGTAATATCATTCTTCACATTCCGGATCTTGAAGATCTTTTTAAAAGCGGCGAACGAGGCGGCTTGAGTGCGATTGATATTCTTTTGCCGATTTTTCATTCGGATTTGTTTCCGGTAGTGGCTGAAGTTTACTCACGTGATTTTAAAAAAAGCTTGGAACCGCGGAGTGACGTTCTTGACCTTTTTGAAGTCGTTCGGGTTGATGAAATTAACAAAGAGGAGGCGGTCCGTTTTCTCGTGTACGATACTCTTATTCTGGAACGCCAGTTTAAGATTTTTGTTACTTTCCGGGCTATCAAAAAAGCGGTTGAATTAGCTCACCGTTATTTCCGGCCTAAACTTCTTCCGGCCAGCGCCGATAATCTTCTCAAACAGTCATTAATTGAAACCGGACGGCGAGGCGAAAAAATTCTGGGTGAAGAAACTGTGATTGCCGTGGCCGAGGAACGAAGTCGGATTCCTATCCAGCGGGCTGGCGAAGCCGAAACTCAGATTCTCCTTAATCTCGAAAAAATCATTCACCAGCGGCTTATTAACCAGGATCAGGCCGTCAAAGC
>JAGUWR010000048.1 GCA_020062265.1 Minisyncoccota bacterium
GATACTTGCATATTTTGGCAAGGATGGTGTAAAGTTTAGAAGAATATTAAACATTAAATAGTTTTGTGTTTTAGTAAAATTTAGTAGTTCGTATCATATGCCTAAAACAAAATCCGCCAAAAAAGCATTGCGTCAGAATATCCGTCGAAGAGCACGGAACTTGACGCGCAAGAAAAAAATAAAAGACACTCTTAAAAAATACAAACAGCTTATAATCGCCGGCAAGCGCGGCGAAGCTAAATCGTTCTTACCCCAGGTCTATAAAGTTTTGGATAAAATGGCAAAAGTTAATTTTATTAAAGAAGGCAAGGCCAAGCGTTTGAAATCTCGACTCACCAAGCAGTTATTGGAATGATCTACACTGTTACCGGTAAAATTGTAGAAAGAAACGATAACTACTTGGTGTTAGAAGTGTTTGGTTTTGGTCTTAAGGTATTTGCTAATAACTGTACCCTTGCTAAGCTGTCGCCTCCGCGCACCGAAGTCAAGCTCTTTACCTTTTTCTACGTTCGTGAGGAACAGTTTGAATTGTACGGGTTTTTAAAAGAAGAAGAGTTGCGTCTTTTTGAGATGCTTAATACCGTTGCCGGCATCGGGCCAAAGACCGCCCTTGCCATTCTTGATTCTGATTCGGTCGAGAACGTTATGGCCGCCATCATTGAACGGCGAGCCGAACTTCTTACCAAGACTTCCGGCATTGGTCAGAAGACGGCCGAGCGGATTATTCTCGAACTTCATAACAAGATAAAATTTCCTAAAGCAAAATCATTGACCAAAACAATGGACCTTAACGCCGAGGTTGAAGAAGCGCTTGTCAGTCTTGGTTACCGTCGGAGTGAGATTAGGAAAGCCTTAGAGCGTCTGGGCGGCGGGAGCCGAAAAGTTGAAGAACGTCTTCGAGCCGCTCTCAAAATTTTAAGTAACCGCCCCTTTTAAACTTTTGAACTATTATTTCTATGCTTGAAAAGATTCTTAGATTTCTGGAGAGATATGTGGTTCCTAAATTTCTGTATCGTTTAGGTCAACCAATTTATCACTTCCTGCTCGCTTTTTTAGGTGATGTTATCTACCGGTTTCCATCAAAGGGATTAATAGTCATCGGGGTTACGGGGACGAAAGGAAAATCAACCGTCCTTGAAATTATGAAAGCCATTCTTGAGAGAGCCGGAGAAAAAACAGCGCTTTTTTCTTCGGTTCGGCGGAAGATAGGTGATAAGAGCGAACCGAATCTTTACGACAACACGATGCCCGGTCGATTTACTCTCCAGTGTTTTTTTGCCGAAGCCAAAAAAGCGGGTTGCAAATACGTTTTAATCGAAGTGACTTCCGAAGGCGTTGTCAAACACCGTCACCGATTCATCCGGTGGGACGGCGCGATGTTTCTTAATTTAATGCCCGAACATATAGAGGCCCACGGTTCTTTTGAAAAATACCGGGAGGCAAAACTCGATTTTTTCCGTTATGCGGTTCGTTCTCCAAAATCCAAAATTCTTTTTTTTATTAACCGCGCCGACCCCAATGTTTCTTATTTTGAGAAAGTTGCCAAAGAATCTCGCTGCGGTCTCATTATGTTTTTTAGCGCCGAGGAATTTAAGAAAAGCGACACCCACGATCGTCTTAAAAACGAATGGCTGAAAACTGATTTTAATCTTGAAAATACTGCCGCCGCCGTTGCTTTCGGCCGTTCCCAAGGTATAAGTGAATCAGTTATTGGAAAAGCTTTGGAAGATTTTAAAGGCCTGCCCGGTCGTTTTGAATTTGCCCAAAAAGAGCCGTTTGCTGTTGTTGTTGATTATGCCCATACGCCCGATTCTTTGGAAAAAGTTTATAAAAATTTAAATAACATCGGCTATCAAAATTTAATTTGCGTTTTTGGCTCTGCCGGCGGCGGCCGAGACAGATGGAAGCGGCCGGCAATGGGTAAAATTGCCGCTCAATATTGCAAGGAGATTATTTTGACCAACGAAGACCCATATGATGAAAACCCAAGCCAGATTTTAGATGAAATCGAAAAAGGCATCAGTACCCGCCTGCCATCGGCTTTGTCTCAGGTAAATGGCGGGCAGGCGAATCAGTTTATTCAGCATAAATCAGCGTCTAAAATTTTAGATAGGAAAGAAGCCATTAAAAAGGCAATTTCTTTGGCTAGAGGAGGAGATGTCGTAATTATGACCGGCAAGGGCAGCGAACACTGGATTCATCTAGAAAAAGGAAAGAGAATATCTTGGAATGAGCGTGAAACAGTTGAAGAAATTTTGAAAAATAAAGCATAGCAAAATCACTCTTTTGTCATTGCGAGGAGCCGCCCGGCGGCGAAGCAATCCTTAAGAGATTGCTGTGGGCTTCACCCTCGCAATGACGACCACATATTGGGAATATACATATTGCATACAATGAAACCTTTCAAAATTTTAAGTCATATTGCGGATTTACGGCTTCAAGTTTTTGGTCATAATTACGAAGAGCTTTTTCAGAATGCGGTTTTCGGTTTGAACTCAATTTTGTTTAAAGATTTTGAAAGGTTGAAGAAAAAACCGCCGGCCGGTTTTGAAAAAATTAAAGTTGAGGGACCGGACATTAACGCGCTTTTAGTTAATTTTCTTAATGAGGTCTTAACCCAAAGCCAAATTAACAGAAAAATTTACAATCGCGTTAAATTTTTGCGGCTTAGTGAAAAATCGCTTGAAACCCATATTTTCGGCATTCCGGTAGACCATTTTGATGAAGATGTAAAAGCTGTCACTTATCACGAAGTCAAAATTCACCCCGTTAGAAGCCGCCTCTCCGAACCCAATATCGGAGCGGCTACGGCCGCTTCGGGGCGACCCACTTCTAACGGGGTAAAGCATAATAAACGCGGTATTTTTGAGGTTGTGCTAGTGCTTGACATTTAATGGTCACTTTGATTTAGTTCGTCCCCCGTACGATTTTTGTGCGGAGGATTTTTGTTTGTCTGTAAATGTGATATTCTAGAAAATAGATAGTAGATTAGTATGCCCACGGTCACGGCTTTGGGCGATCGAACTCCAGGATTCTTTAACCCAAAAATAAAGACGGCAATTTCTATGTCCGTTACCCCATTTCTCCCTCGTCCTATACCGAGGGAGTTTTGCTTATAGAGATATATTTTGGCCGCTTCATGAGGTATAAAATAAAGTTGCCCTAGGTTTAATCCTAGGGCAACTTTATTTTATGTGGTATAATATAAGGATGGCGAGGAGAGCGGTTAATGATGAGAATATAAGAAAGATTCAAAAGTCAAAGCGGAGTTATTATGTGACCTTACCGATTGAGTATGTGAGAAAACTCGGCTGGCGGGAACAGCAGAAAGTGGTGGTTCATAAGCCTGGTAAACGTTTGATGATTGAAGATTTTAAGGAAAATGATTGAGAAAAAAGACCTTAAAAAAATCTCGGATTATATTTGGGAAATTCCGCAAGACTGCCGAACGGATTCCTTCGACAGGATCGGAATAAAGATGCGGGTGCCGGGGCGGATTTTCGCCAACGAAAAAATTTTGGAGGATGTGCTGAAAGACCAGTCGCTCGAACAAGTGATAAACGTGGCAACACTGCCCGGCATCCAAAAATACTCGATAGCGATGCCCGACATCCACGAAGGTTACGGATTTCCCGTGGGCGGCGTGGCGGCGATGGATACGGAAACTGGCGTCATTTCGCCTGGCGGAATCGGTTTTGACATCAACTGCGGCGTAAGGGTTTTGAAGTCTGGCAAAACCTACGATGAAATTCGGGATAAAATTCCTGATTTAGCAACGGCAATTTATAAGGAAGTTCCTTCTGGCGTGGGTCGCGGCGGTCGATTGAATTTAGTGAATAAAGAGTTAAATGAGGTATTAGAAAAAGGTGTTGAGAGAATGGTTAAGGCCGGTTATACCACTGAAGAGGATATGAAAAATTGCGAGTCAGATGGTTGGCTTCCTGAAGCCAATTCGGAGTTAGTGTCCAAACACGCTAAGGATCGCGGCCGGGACCAGCTCGGTACTATCGGCGGCGGCAACCACTTTATTGAAATTCAACGAGTAGATAAGGTTTTTGCCCCTAAAGCCGCTGCGCGGCTCGGGCTGTATGAAAATCAAATTTGTATTATGATTCATTGCGGTTCGCGCGGCTTGGGTCATCAGGTGGCGACTGATTACATTCAAATTATGCTTAATGTGTTTCCAAAATACGGCATTAAATTAGTTGACAATCAGCTTGCCTGCGCGCCCTTCAGTTCGCCTGAAGGCAAGGATTACTTCGCGGCAATGGCGGCTGCGGCAAACTTTGCTTGGGCAAACCGCCAAATGATTACTTGGGAAGTGCGTCAAGCCTGGGCCAAAATTTTCGGAAGTTTAACTTCCGAAAATTTGAAGCTAATCTATGATGTGACGCACAATATTGCGAAGATTGAAGAGTACAATGGTAAAAAAGTAATTGTTCACAGGAAAGGAGCGACGCGAGCTTTTTCTAACCAGCCGGTTCTTATTCCTGGTTCAATGGGCACGGCTTCTTATATACTTTTGGGCGCCGAAAAATCTTTGGAAGAAAGTTTTGGTTCAAGCTGTCACGGCTCAGGCCGGACAATGTCCAGAACTAAAGCTAAAAAAATTGTTCGTGGCCCCAAATTAAAAGAAGAATTAGAAGCAAAGGGAATCAGCGTCCGGACCGGCTCAATATCCGGTTTAGCTGAAGAAGCGCCGGTTGCTTATAAAGACGTAGAAGAGGTAGTTGACGTGGTTCATAAAGTCGGTATTGCTCGCAAGGTAGTTCGCCTTTGCCCAGTTGGAGTAATAAAAGGATAGGTTACAATAAAGTGATGAAACTTACATTTTGTGGTGGAGCGCGTTCTGTTACCGGCGCCAATTATCTTCTTGAGTCAAACAAAACTAAAATTTTAATTGACTGCGGTCTTCATCAGGGGTCAAATTACTGCGAAAGGCACAATTTCGAGCCGTTTCTTTATGATCCGAAAGAAATTGAAGCCGTTTTTATCACCCACGCCCACATTGACCATATTGGTCGTCTCCCCAAGCTTTTCCGGGACGGATTTCGCGGTAAAATTTATTCCACCCGGCCGACGAAAGATTTTGCCGAACTTCTCCTCCTGGATTCAGAGCATATTTTAAAACAAGAAGCCGAACATCACAAAAAGCCGCCGCTTTATGAAATTAACGACGTAAACGAAATAATGAAGCTTTGGGAGAAGCGTTCTTATCATGAAAAAATTAAAGTCGGTGGGTTTGAGATAGAATTTTACGATGCCGGCCATATTTTGGGCTCGGCTTCTATTTTGGTTTCTTGCCCTGAGCTTGTCGAAGGACGGCTAAAGAAAATTGTTTTTTCCGGCGACCTTGGCAACGTCCCGGCCCCGCTCATAAAAATTATAGAGTATATTAATAATGCCGACTACGCGCTCATAGAATCTGTTTACGGCGGCCGCGTTCACGAAGAACCCGAGAAACGAAAGGATATTTTAGAAGACCTGATCGAGGAAACAATGAAAGCCGGCGGCGTTTTAATGATTCCGGCGTTTGCCCTTGAAAGGACTCAAGAGCTTCTTTTTGAGTTAAATGAATTGGTGGAGAACGGTCGCATTCGCCAAGTACCAATTTTTATTGATAGCCCTTTAGCCATTCGTCTCACCGCGGTTTATCAAAAATATTCGACGGACACCAATTATTTCAACAAACAAGCGATAGATTTAATTAAAGGCGGCGATGCGATTTTTAATTTTCCTGAACTTAAAATGACTTTGACTACCACTCAATCGCGGGAGATAGCTAACGTGCCGGCGCCGAAAGTCATTATCGCCGGTGCCGGGATGTCGAACGGCGGCAGGATTTTGCATCATGAGCGTCGTTATCTCTCGAGTCCGGAGAGCACTATTCTTTTCGCGGGCTATCAAACTAAAGGTTCACTCGGCCGTTTAATTCTCGATGGAGCTAAAATCGTAAAAATTTTTAGCGAAGAAGTTCTGGTTCGCTGCCGCGTTAAAATCATCAGCGGCTACTCGGCTCACGCCGACCAGCCCCAGCTTTTGAAATGGCTTGGAGCAATGCGCGGCCATCTCAAGGAAGTATTTATGGTTCAAGGCGAAGAGGACCAAGCAGCAGTCCTTGCTCAAAAAGCGCGAGATGAACTGGCGATTGCCGCCCGGGTACCGGTGATGGGCGAGAGTGTAATGTTATAATTAGTAAGCAATGTCTAAGAAAAACACAGCCCCTATTAAGAATCACGATTATTTTCACGGTTTACGGTATAAGATTTGCGTTTCCGGCGCGGCCGAGACCGGTCATTGCGTTAAAGACGCGCTTGAGAAAGCCGAGCAGGTTGGGCGGGAGATTGCCAAACGCGGTTTAATTTTAATCACCGGCGCTACCACCGGCATTCCCTACTGGTCGGCGAAAGGGGCTAAAGCCGAAGGTGGCATTGTTATTGGTCTTTCGCCGGCCGCTTCAAAACTCGCTCATATGAAAGTTTATCGTCTTCCTCTTGATTATCACGATGTCATTATTTATACCGGTTTTGATTATTCAGGACGGAATCTCCTAATGACGCGTTCTTCTGATGCGGTTATTACCATTTGCGGCCGGATGGGCACTCTTAATGAATTCACCATTGCTTTTGAAGACCAGAAACCCCTCGGTGTTTTAGAAGGAACCGGCGGTACGGCCGATATGGTTCGGGGCATTCTTGACAATGTTCATCGCGGTCCCGGCAAGGTGATTTTTTCTAGTAACCCGGCCGAACTCGTAGATCGTCTTCTCGATATCATTGAGACCGAGGAGAGTAAGAATGGTATTAAAGGTCGAATAATATAGTAACGCACAACTAATAACTGATAACAACGTACGCGTTATAAGTTATTAGTTATAAGTCATAAGTTAATCTATGGGATTATTTTCAAAAAAACCTAAAGAGCCTAAGCCAATTGGCGAAGTGACTCATTACTATAGCGGGCTGGGAGTGGCCATTGCGAGGTTTAATAAAGTCGTGAAGAAAGGCATTCGGGTTAGTTTTAAGGGCGCGACGACTGATTTTGAAGAAACTATCACTTCAATACAGTACAATCACAAAGATATTGAAACAGCAAAGAAAGGACAGGAAGTCGGCATCAAAGTGAGCGAGAAAGTCCGGGAGGGCGATAAGGTCTATAAGGTAGAATAAGTTAAGTAATGGGCAAAAACTTTATTTTGGCGACCGGTTTGCTCGCCGGAACCATTATTGGCGCAGGCGTTTTCTCTC
The DNA here is from genome assembly GCA_020062265.1 of Minisyncoccota bacterium. Taxonomy (GTDB): domain Bacteria; phylum Patescibacteriota; class Minisyncoccia; order UBA6257; family GWB1-50-10; genus JAGUWR01. Next base: position 7,248 of record JAGUWR010000048.1, read on the forward strand.
TGCCTTACGTCTTCAGCCGCGTCGGGTGGCTGAACGGTTTTTTTTATTTGTTCGTTTTCACCGCGGTCTACGGCATTATCCATTGGATGTATGCCAGAATTCTCCAAGTTCAAGACGACAATCGTCAGTTTTTCTATCTCGCCCGCCGCTACTTCGGCAAACTTGCCAATCCGGCTTCGCTGATTATTCTCGCCGAGCTTATATTCGTTCTCCTTGTTTACCTTGTTCTTGCTCCAACCTTTTCAATGTTAATCTTCGGCGGCGATAAAATTATTCATCTTGCTGTATTTTGGCTGCTCGGTTCTGTTTTTATCTTCGCCCGTCTTTCCTGGATGGGGTTTGCTGATTTTATCGGCGTGCTCTGTATTCTTGGGATTATCGCGGTAGTGTTCTCTGTGAGTTGGCAGGGCTCGTTGACCACCCCGGCTTTTCAAAAACTTGATTTTGCCGTTCTTTTTTTGCCTTTTGGTCCGCTTCTTTTTTCTTTGGCCGGCCGGCCGGCTATTCATAAAGTGATAGAAGAATACCGCCGGTCAAAGGTTTCGGGCCGTCCCTTCCTTCTCAAGCGAGCGATTCTTTGGGGGACGGCCATTCCGGCGGTCGTCTACAGCTTTTTTATCATTAGCGTTCTTAAGCTCAATCCTAACGTCTCGCCCGAAGCCCTCAACAGTTTGGGCTTTCTTTCGCCGATAACCATTGTTCTCCTCGGCACGATGGGTCTTATTACACTTTGGACTTCGTATTTTATGATTGGCGTGAATGTAAAGGATATTCTACGGTCTGATCTCAAATATCCGGTCTGGTTAAGCGCGCTCGTCGTGCTTCTTGTCCCCCCTCTCCTTTATTTTGTCGGGTTTCAGGAGTTTTTGTTTGTTATCACCTTTGCCGGGAGTATTTTTCTTGTTCTTGAAGCGATTTTTATTATTACCCTCTGGCGCCGGGCGTTCCCCCAACACCGATTCCGCTGGCTAACTTTACCGCTCGCGTTAATTTTTATTACTGCCTTAACTTATGAAGTGGTTTCTTTCTTTAAATCATAATCGGATTTTAGGTTTGTTATTTTTATTTTTCTTAATTTCGGTTCCTTTCGGGACCAAGAAGTTTATTTATTCTTTCGGGCCGCAACCAACCGAGCTTACTTCCATTTTTCTTTACGGTAGCGATATTTTACTGATTTTGTTTTTGATTGTAATACTAAATACGAAAATTTACGAAAATACTAAAGAATGGTTTTCGTGCATTCGTAATAATTTAGTATTTAGTATATTATTGGTATTTTTGGTTTTTGCTTTCGTTTCTGTATTTCTTGCTCCTTGCAAAGTTTTAGCGCTTTATCAATTTATCCGACTGGTTTTGCTGTTTTTGATGGCAATTGCTGTTGCTGACCTGCTCAAACAAGGACTGGTAAAATTCCACCACCTTGCCGCGGCGATTGCCGCCTCTTCGGTGTTTCAAGCCATTGCCGCTATTTTCCAGTTTAAATTTTTCCGGAGTTTGGGGCTGTGGTTTCTTGGTGAGCCGGTAGTGGGTGTTTTTACCCAAAATGTGGCTCGTCTTCGGATAGATGACCTTACTTTTCTTCGCAGTTTTGGCACCCTGCCTCATGCTAACATCCTGGCGGCTTTTCTAGTTCTGGGGCTTTTGAGTTTTTACTATCTTTATTTACGAAATACGAATAAATACGAATATACGAAAAAGATCCCGCTTACAGTTGGAATGTTTTTTGTTTGGCTGGCGTTAATTTTTACCTTTTCTCGTTCTGGTTGGATTGTGGCGGTTGTTACCACCTTACTTTTTCTCGGTTGGGGTTTATGGAATAAAACTTATTGCAAACAAACCGCGAGTTTGTCGGTCATCGTCATTGTTATTGGTTGCTTGTTATTGGTTAATTTTTATTGGCTCATTTTGCCGCGAGCCCAGTTTCCGACCGGCGACGTTTCCGTCAGTTATCGAATGATTTATAACCAAATCGGTTTAGAGATTATTAAAGAAAACCCGTTCGGCGTCGGAATCGGCAATCAGCTTTTATACGCTGTGAACAATAATCTATATCAGCAGTTCGGTATTATTCGTCAGATAGATTGGCAGCCGATTCATAATATTTATATTTTAATCGCTTCCGAAATCGGAATTTTAGGTTTTTTGGCATTTTTAGTTTTTCTTTTCAAGTTGGTTATAAGTCGTTGGAAGTTTTATGATTTAGAGTCGGTTATTTATTGCTTGTTACTGGTTACTTCGTTGTTGTTCGGTCTCGTTGACCATTTCCCCTGGACTCTCCAGAGCGGCCGCTTGATGTTGTGGCTTGCCATCGGGCTTGTTTTGGGGAGTAAATTCTTGAATAATAAGAGTGAAATAATTTAAGTCCTTGTAGCTCAGCGGATAGAGCGCTTCCCTCCGGAGGAAGAGGTCGCAGGTTCAAATCCTGTCAGGGACGCAATATAGTTTCCTCAAGGAGAAATATGGCCTCCACAACGCCCCGGAGGTGGAAAATGCCGCAGAACGCACGAAAACATAAGACACATAGGTGTAACCTATGTGTCTGGACCTGGAAGCTGCCTTCACGGTTGTATCTATTGTTACGCTCGGTTTATGAAGCGATTTACGGGTCATACTGAAAGATGGGGAGAATTCGTGGATGTGAAAATAAATACCTCGGAGATTCTAGAAAAGGAGTTATCACGTAAGCCGAAAAAAGAGTAGTGTTATTAGGAAGTGTTACTGATGTATACCAACCAGTTGAGAGAAAATACAAAATTACTCAAGATGTTCTAGGGGTGTTATTAAAATACGATTTCTCAATTTCTATTCTGACTAAATCGGACTTAGTAATCAGGGACATAGATTTACTAAAACAATTTAGTGATTGCGAGGTTGGGCTTACTATAACAACTTTAGACGAGCAAATAGCAAAAGACTTTGAGCCTCGGTTTTCTTCTTGAAAGAAAGTTGAGAGAGTTAAGTAGCAGATTTAGAATACCGCTGAAGGGTTTCTACCGACATTAAGGAGGACGCAAAACATTTAGGCCGCTGACTTTTTAGATAGTTAGCGGCTTTTTTTCTTTACAGC
>JAGUWR010000033.1 GCA_020062265.1 Minisyncoccota bacterium
CGTCGGCTTGGGTGAGAAGAACCGCCAGGGGCTGTTGCCAGTCGGTCACAAAACCGGGATGAGTATCGGTTTCGACTTGAATGGCGCGCAGATTTCCGGTTCGCCAGAACTTGATGCCTTCTTTAGTCACTTCGTAATCGGCGCCGAGACGACGAATCGTATTAAGAAACGTAATGAGATGTTCCTGGACGGCGTCTTTAATCAGAACATTGCCGCCGGTAGCAATGGCTAGACAGGCAAAAGAGACGGCCTCGTTTCGGTCGGACAGCAACCGGTGGCGAACGCCTTTGAGAACCTGAACGCCGTCAATGTAAACCCGTCGATCGGCGCCGAGCTCGATAATCGCTCCCATTTTTTGAAGCATTTTTATAAGTTCGGTAATCTCCGGCTCAACCGCCGCTCCCTCAATGACCGTCCGCCCTTCAGCGAGAACCGCCGCCAGAATAGTATTTTCGGTGGCGCCCACGCTCGGATAACGGAATCTGATACGGGCGCCGTGGAGGCCGTTTTTAGCCTTTGCTTCATAGAATCCATTCCCTTCTGATACCTCCGCCCCCAGCATTCTGAGGGACTCAAGATGGATATCAACCGGGCGGGGCCCTAATTTATCGCCGCCAAGAATCGGCACTTTGGCTTCTCTTTTTCTTGCCAGGAGCGGTCCCAAAGTCAGAATCGGAATCCTGTTCCGCCGGCTTAATGACAAAACCTCGATGGTTTTTATTTCCGGCGTCTTAATTTTCAGGATATGGCCATTAATCTTTATCTGGCTCCCTAATAATTCACAAAGTTCTACGGTAATGTTGAGGTCACCGATAAGAGGAATGTTTTCTAAAACGCATTCCTCCGAAGTCAAAAGAGAAGCCACCATCATTTTCGTCACCGCGTTCTTCGCGCCGGCAAGGGTAATTTCACCCTCTAAAGGTCGGCCGCCTTGAATAATGAATTTCATTTGATTAACTTTATAGTACTAGAAAAATGAAAGGCAGTAAAATCATTCTTGCAGCTCTTATAGTAATTTTCATCTTGGCCGGAGGATATCTAATCCTTCTCAGCCAGGGATTTATGTTTGACAGCGAAAAGCTCCAAATCGTAAAGACCGGCGCCATTTTTTTATTGTTTGAACCTCGAGACACAAAAGTGATGCTTGACGGCAAAATTCAAAAAGTTTCCTCGCCGCTCTTTAATAACAGCGTCTTAATAGACCGTCTCCTCCCCGATGCTTATGAGATAACTCTTTCAAAAGAAGGATTCCGCCAATGGCAAAAAAAAGCCGTCGTCGAACCGGGTCTGGTAACGGAATTTCAAAAGATTATTCTTGTGCCCAACGAAATCGAAATAACCCCGATTGTTGACGGAACGGCGGTAGACGATTTCGCCATTGCCGAAAAGGGCCTCATCTATAAAAAGGGGAAGAATCTGCTTCTTAACACGGGTCTTTTGCGAGGCGAACAGATCGCCACGGCAGATTCGCGATCGCCGCTCGTTGTGAGCGTAAACATAAACGGCGCCCATTTCCTCACCGACCTCAACAATCCGAAATCGGCTTTAAATCTGAACGAGCTGTTTAATTCTCTCAAACAACGCCAACTCGATCTCGCCGGCGTCGTCCCGCTCCGAAAAATCTGGATTCATCCCTTCAACCCGAATAAACTCCTCCTGGCGACCGATGCCACTCTCTACGAGCTGGATGTTAAAAAAATTAAGCTTGAAATTCTCCTCTTTTTTGAAAATAAAATTGCCGCAAGCGTTCTCAACCAAAACGAGCTTCTTCTTGCCGATGTTGAAGGAAATTTAATCTTTTATAATTTCCTTTTTAAAAGCAGGGCCTTGCGGCCGACCGGCCTTACCAACATTTCAAAGATTGAATCCGACCGAACAAGCGGCAAAATTGGAATCCAAACTGAAAATGGCGATTTCTTTATATACGACCGGACCAGGAATAAAGTTATTGAAACACCTTTTCATCGCGCAAAATCTTTCCTTTTCACCCCCGATAGCCGGCACATTATTATTCTTACCAAGAGCGGAAAGGTTAAAGTATTTGCCCCCGACAAGAATAAACTTTGGGAACTTGGCCTGCCAGCCGGCGAAGTTCGCGAGATTGCCGGAATTCCCCAGTCGCCGAATTACATTTTGGCTACAATTGAAAACAATCTCATCCTAAGCGAAATTCAAAGCGGCCATCCCACCAACTGGTATCAAATCGTGAAGGCAATAAAAAAACACCAGTTCCAGGATAAAATTTCCTACATTCTTAAGGACAACGGCGAGTTGCTAACGTTTCCGCCATTGCTGGGCTCTCCTCGCTTTCCGTAAACCGGGATGTTTCCGTTCCACCATCCGGGGATCACGCTTGAGATAGCCTAACTGCTTAAGCAGGCTTCTGGAAGATGAATTGATTGAAACAAGCGCCCGGGCGATTCCGAGACGGACTGCCTCAGCTTGGGCATTCAAACCGCTTCCTTCCAATTTTACCGTTGTTTTATATTGAGCATTCACCGCTCGGAAAGCGGCGAGAGCTGTCTCTTGATAACGCTTCAGCGGAAAATACTGACCGACGGTTTTGCCGTTAACGGAGACATCACGCGATTTAACGTCATCGGGATATAATCTCACCCTCGCCACCGCTGTTTTCCTCCTGCCAACGGCTTCAATGTAACGCTCTTTTAATTTAGCGGTCTCCTTGATCGTTTTTTTTATTTTAGATGTTTGTTTTGGCATAGATGTTTTAAAATTTTAATTGAATGGCTTAATGTTTTAATTTTAAAATTTAATCATTTGAAATTGATTTGAAATTTGAAATTTA
>JAGUWR010000047.1 GCA_020062265.1 Minisyncoccota bacterium
ATAAACATAGTAGTTGGGAAGATTAACAAGATCTTGAGGGGTAACCTCGGGCTCGAATTCTTTTTCAAGAAATTCGGCATCAGCCGCTCCAACTCTAAAAACCATCATCGTCCCGACGTTCCCAAAAACCGCGTCCCGCACCCGGGTCGAAGTTTCAGTCACTAGTTGACCGATGTACTGGTGGGCAATTATCAGATCGAGCCGGTACTTCCGCGCCTCGGAGAGAATACCGGCGAATGAATCGGTTGCGAAATTTTGAAACTCGTCCACGTAAAGAAAGAAATCGCGGCGTTCCTCTTCAGGAATCCTCACCCGTTCCATTGCCGATAGCTGCATCTTGGTAATAAGCATGGCGCCGAGAAGCGATGAATTGTCCTCGCCGATTCTTCCTTTAGAAACGTTTATGATGAGAACCTTCCCGGAATTCATAATGTCAAAAATGTCAATTGTGCTCTTGGCTTGACCGACGATGTTCCTAATAAGGGCGGTGGATAAAAACTGGCCTACCTTGTTCTGAATCGGAGCGATGGCTTCGTTCCGGAATTGATCTTTCCATTGTTCGTACTCATTAATCCAAAATGATCTTACCACCGGATCCTTGACATTATTGAGAATAGCTTGACGATATTCTTTATCTACCAGAATTCGATTCACCCCCAGTAAAGTTGAGCCCGGCGTATCTAAAAGTGCCAAAATAGCATTATTTAAAATATATTCCATTCTCGCTGACCAAACATTGAACCAGATTTTGGTAAAAACGCCCATCAACCCCGAGGCGACGAGATGTTTATATTTCGGGTCAGGCAGATCAAGAATATTAAAACCAATGTGATGGTCGGGGTCGGCCGGGTTGAAGTAAATAACGTCGTTGACTCGCTCCTTGGGTATCTTTTCAAGAACAGCCTCGGCAAACTCGCCGTGAGGATCAATAATAGAAAGTCCCCCGCCATTGGCTATATCCTGAACCACTAAATTATGAAGGAGAGCGGTCTTGCCGGTGCCGGTTTTGCCGATAACGTACATATGCTGGCGTCGGTCGGCTTGCTTGATGCCAAAAAGACGATTATTGCCGCGAAAGTTAGCGCGGCCAAAGTAGATTACTTCTTTTTTTGGCTCTAACGTCATCACTCTCATTCTATACTTCTCTCCTTTCCTTGACAAACCGCCATGGCAATTGTCTGTCAATCATTTTAAGCTTATCTGTAACGGGGGTTTTTTTCTTTTTCGCCCGATTTTTTTACGGCCAGCCGGGCCATCGCGTAAAGCAAACTTGAAAGACGATTGAGATAAGAGAAAATTTCCGGCTGGAGTTTGCTTCTAATCTTCAAAACACTCTGTTCGGCTCGCCGGGCAACTGCCCGGGCATAATCGAGCCAGCCCGTTCCTTCGGTCGCGCCGTAAACAATGAAACCACGCCCCGGTTTAATCTTTCTCTCAAAATCATTAATCAACTTCTCTAATTTAGCAGCCTTGCCGCCGGTAAAAGCCGGAGGTATAAATTTGCCGCCGACCATCGCCGCCCCGACATGAGCCTGGATAATAAAAAGGTCCTCTTGGATATCACAAATGACATTTTTAAATAACCGACTCAGCCGGCCGAACGATTGGTTTTTGACAAGCCCGAGTAAGCTGTTGAGTTCATCCAAAGCACCAACCGCCTCAATTTCCGGACGAGTCTTTTTGATCTTTTGCTTGCCCAAATCACTTGCCCCCTTATCCCCTTTACCGGTATAAAATAAACTCATAAATTTAAATGCTCAAAAATTCAAATTTTGCCAACATTTTAAGAAATAAGTTTTTTAAATTTTTCGACCATTGGATTGCTTAATGGATCAACGCCGCGCTCTAAAGCTAAATAATAAGAGAACCAATCAGCCAGAACCACTGAAGAAAATATTTTCAAAAGACCCTCTCCTTCCAAATCAATCATTGCCACCGGTAAATTCTTCTCCTGATAAATTTGCTTTAAGATTTCCATTCGTTTCAAGACTTTAGGATGGTCATTCTTATCTCTTAATATTAAAAAATAAAAATTATTTTTCAACCCTGACGGATAAATATAAAAAGCGGCTATTTCGTTATGATTGAGTTCGGGAAACACATGAAAATAAGCCGGCATTTTTGCGGTTTCGTTTATCTTAATTCTCCAGTTGAGCGCGAGGCCAAGGTTGGGCCGCGATACGTATACCGCCGCTATGAGGGTATCCTTTAGCTTTTTAGCCAAAACCTTTCCTTTTTCTTCGTAATCAGAGGGTTTTAGGTTTTGGGCGAGCCGTTCGCTTTCTCGCAAACCTCCGCTATCTCCTATTATTTTAAGTAGCGACTTGAGGCTGTAGCCCAACGCCAGACGCGGCTGGAGTGCATCGTCAGGAAAGCGAACGTAGGGAAGGTTATGTTTCTGCGCAATTTCGATTAGTTGGCCGCCGGTGCCGACCGCTGCCGCAGGAAATTTCCTTTCAATCGTTTTCTCAAAAAAATCAATGGTCTCTTCGGTGTCACCTGAATAAGAGCTGGCGATGAAGAGAACTTTCTCCGGTTCCTCAACGGCAGGCAAGCCATAATCGTAATGAACGTAAAGATTAAGCTGCGGCTTCCAGACCTTTAAAATATCCGCCGCGAGATGCGAACCGCCCATGCCGCCAACGACAAACTTCTTTGCTTTCAGAAGCTTTTCGCTATTGACTATTTCCGGTTCAAAGGCAAACTGTTTGGGGAAACTTTCAATTACCTGCCGCATTAAACTATTATCGCAGAAATAGTTTAGTTTGACAAAAAGGTTAACCTTGTTTAGGCTAAAAATACGTAGTATTTCGAGGTCATTTTACCTCGCAGTACGACGACCCAACAACGGGAAAAGGTCGCAGATTTTTGAGGTAAAATGGCCTACGATCAACAAAACGGAGGTTTTCAGAGCGACGGCGGTTTTCAGCGAAAAATGTATCAAGGTAACTGGCAGTGCTCCCAGTGTAATGAGGCAATCACTGAGTTACCCTTTGAGCCGAGCCCGGATAAAATGGACCGGCTCCTCTGTAAGAACTGCTACCGCGATAAACGCAATACCTTCAGTAACCGACGTTAAAACGATCCCGCCCCCGCTTGCGGGGGCGGGATTATTTCCTAATCTTTGCAACGTATCGTTTAACGTGCCCTATCGTCTCATCGTACGTCTGCCGGTCAACAGGGTAAGGAGTAGCATCCTTACCGCCGTGAGCGAAAGAATAACGAGCCGGATCTTCATAAGATGGTTTGGCGCCGTAAATTACTTCTGAAACGAGGGCCAAGGCTCGAATGGTTTTCGGCCCAACTCCTCCGGCAGCTAAAATTTTTTCATAATTTTCCGGTTTCTCATCGCAAAGCTTCCGCAAAATTTTCTCTAAATATTTGCTTCTGGTAAAATCTTCGGTCAAAACCGGATGCCGGCTAAATTCAATGTTTTCCAAATTCATAAAAGTTATTTCTTCATCCTTGAATTTAAGAGCCAATGTTTGAGAAAGTTTTGAAAAATGTCTTCGTAAAATTTGAATGTCTTTCATCAGCGTTTGGTAACCGGCTTGAACCATTTCGGTGCTGACGGCTCTTGTCTGACTGCTGGCTTTGGCAGTTAAATTAAGAGTTGGCAGCCGCAGCTCGGCGGATAAACTGGCGATGCCAGAATGGGGTTCACAAACCAAATCAGTAATCTTATCGGAATGCCAATGGTATCTACGCGCTAACCCGCCGTTGTGTTCATGCGGGAGTTTCATCCCCTGCTGAACAACGGCCCAAGCGCCGTTTCGACTGAAGAAAAACGAATGATGATAAATTTGAAAACCGTCTTGAACCAAAGCGCTGTCAACCTTAGCCGCCATCCGGGAATTGTAAACAAGATTACTAACCTTTGGCGCCGGCAAACTTAACTTTTCACCCCAATTTTCAATCTCACCAGGCGTTTTTTTAGAAACTTTCCCTTTGCCGCCGCAGATAAAAATACCCAATTCTTTTTCCTGACCGCGGATGGCTTCTTTGAGAGCCGCGGTTAAAATAGTCGTCAAACCCGAACTGTTCCAATCAAAAGCCAGAACCGTGCCCAACGACTGAAACCAGGCCGGATCAGCAATCCTTTTAACGAACATATCGGCGCCTTCTTCTTCAATAATTGCCCTAATCATCTCCCGGCCAAGCTTAACCATCCGTTCAAAAAGCCAGTGCGGACAACGGCCGTAATCCAAACCAAAAGTAGCAATCCCCCGCTGAATCATCATTTTA
>JAGUWR010000029.1 GCA_020062265.1 Minisyncoccota bacterium
TCTTGCTTTTTTCGTCATATCGCAATTACTCAAAAAGTATCAACCCCAAAGCTTAAAAATCTAACAACCCAATATGAAAGAAAAAATTAAAAAAGGTCGGCACAATTAATTAAAAACCATCAAAAATATGCCAGATATAATCTGGACAATTTCAGGAATAATTATCTTTATAGTTTTAATCTCCATTAAACAGATTAATCAGTATCAAAAGGGAGTTAAATTTAGATTGGGAAAGTACATTGGTTTAATGGAGCCCGGCTGGAGATTGGTTTGGCCGATCATCAATTCTTATCAAAAAGTTGATTTAAGAGTAAAAGCGGTTGATGTGCCAAATCAGGAGGCAATCACCAAAGACAATATTTCGGTTAGCGTTAACGCGGTTATTTATTATAAAGTCCAGGAAGCTGATAAGGCGGTTATAGAAGTGGAAGATTTTTACTACGCCATTTCACAATTAGCCCAAACAACGATGCGGAATGCCGTAGGCCAGGTGGATTTGGATGACCTTCTTTCTCAACGAGACAGGGTCTCTGAAAATATTCGGTTGATTATTGATAGAGCGACCGACCCCTGGGGGATAAAAGTTCTTAATGTGGAATTAAAAGACATTACGTTACCGGAAGAAATGAAGAGAGTGATTGGTAAGCAGGCCGAAGCAGAAAGAGAAAAAAGGGCAATCATCATTAAGGCTGAGGGAGAAGCAATCGCCGCCAATAATATGGCAAAAGCCGCCAGAACCCTATCAGAAGCCAAAGGCGCTCTTCATTTAAGAACTCTTCAGTCAATTAATGATGTAAGTTCTGATAAATCAAATACGGTTATTTTTACCGTGCCTCTGGAAATTTTGAGAGCTTTTGAAAAATTTGGGAAAGAATTACCGGATAAGGACAAGGATAGAGGGGAGGTATCATTCCATAGACGAAAATAAAAAGCCCATCGCCCCGTTATATTGTGGGCGGCGCAGAGCGCCGCCCACGAATTGGCTCTCAAAAATCCGAAAAGTTTTGTCTTGGTGCCTGAGGTGGGATTTGAACCCACAAGGCCGTTGAAGGCCATAGCATTTTGAGTGCTACGCGTATTCCGGTTCCGCCACTCAGGCCCGTATAATTTGATATTACCTTAAAATTAAACTATAGTAAATATGAAATGCTCTTCGGCTGCAAAGAAAAAATAGAAATTTTCAAGAAACTCATCAGCAATGATGGTTTGAGTCACGCTTATCTTTTTTTCGGCGAACCCCAAGTCGGCAAATTTACTTTCGCCAAATCGCTCGCTTATTTTTTGGAGTACGGCGAACCCTTCGACACGGCTCGGGATAAACCTCTCATAGATTTTCAGGAAATTTTACCTGACCCGGAAAAGGGGACTATCGGCATTGATACGGCTCGGCAAATTAAAAATTTTCTTTTTCAAAAACCGTTCCGTTCAAAAAAAAGATTAGTTTTAATTGACCAAGCTCAAGTCCTTACCGTTGAAGCCCAAGGCGCTCTTTTGAAAATCGTCGAGGAGCCGCCGCCGAGCGCTCTTCTCATTCTCATTGTGAATGAATCGTCGGTTCTCCTGCCGCCGCTTCTATCGCGCCTGACGAAAGTTTATTTTTCAAGATTTCCCCAAAAAGAACTGGAGCAGATTTTAATTTCTCGTTACAAAGTTTCAAAAGAAAGAGCCAAAAACATAACTAAGGAATCCTTTGGCCGAATCGGCCGAGCTCTTTCTCTTCTTGCTGGCCGGAAAACTGATGAGGCTGACCAAAGGGAGGAATCGTTTGAGGTCTACCTCAGCCGGTTGATTCTCCGCCACTATCTACGGGACAAGTTTCGTCATTCCGGAGTTATAAATTGGCTTCTCATAAAAGAGTGGCAAGCCAATACCTTTAATCTTAACCCCAATCTTCAACGCAAAGCTGTCAGCGCTAATTTACACGAATCAGTCACTAATTTCACTAATAACTATTCGTGAAAATTCGTGTTAAAATTAGTGTGTATTTGTGATGGTAGATATCATCCAAGATTTTAAGAATCGCCTCGAGCCCATTCTGGCTTCATTGAAGAAGGAACTTGCTGTTCTTCGGAGCAACCGACCAAGTCCGACGCTGGTTGAAGACATAAAAGTTTCCTATTACAATCAGCTTCTAACAGTGAAACAACTCGGTTCGATTAGCGCCGTTCCGCCGCGAGAGATTGATATTCACGTTTGGGATAAAGAAACGCTGAACAGCATTATCAAAGCGATTGAAACTTCTGGTCACGGTTTTTCGATTCAAAGCGAAGGCAACTTGGTGAGAATTTACCTCCCCGAGCTTAGCGAAGAAAGGCGAAAAGAATTATTGAAAAAAGCCAAGCAGATTGCCGAGGAGCAGCGGATTGAAATTCGCCATTGCCGCGATGAAAGCAACAAACAGGTTCAAAAAAAATTTGATGGGCGGGAAATTACCGAAGATCAGAAATTTAAGTTAAAAGAACAAATTCAAAAAGAAGTTGAGTGGGTCAACGGCGAAATCGAAAAAATTCTGGAAGCCAAGGTAAAAGAAATCGAGTTATGATTATTTTAATTGCCGCCATCGCCATCTCGTTTTTGATTTTAGCCCACGAACTCGGCCACTTTTTAACCGCCAAGCTTTTCCGGGTGCGGGTGGAAGAATTCGGTTTGGGTTTTCCGCCGCGGCTTTTCGCCAAAAAAATCGGCGAAACGGTTTACAGTGTCAACCTTTTACCCTTCGGCGGTTTTGTGAAGATTTTTGGGGAAGATTATCGCAAAGCAAAAGCCCCGCCTCTGAGAGAAGCGTTCCCGCCTAATAGTTTTGCTGATAAGCCGGTTTGGCAACGGGTCGCTATTGTCCTGGCCGGCGTTACGATGAATGTCCTGGCCGGCTGGCTGCTTTTAAGCGCGGTCTTTATGCTCGGCGTTCCCGAGCATCTGGCTATTGCCGATGTCGCCGCCGATTCGCCGGCTCAAGTCGCCGGCATCAAGAGCGGCGATATTGTTTTAGAGGCGCGCCTTGGCGAAACCGCTCTCACTGACCCGGTCAAGAGCCGGCCGCTGATAGAGTTGGTTGATTTGGCGGCCGGCGGTGAGATTTTGCTTATGGTAAGGCGGGGCAATGAGGTTTTTGAAGTTGTTCTCCGCGGCCGGCTGGAGCCGCCGTCAGGCCAAGGCCCGCTTGGCGTCGCTCTTATTGACATTGGAGCGCCGGCCCAGGGTTTTATCGCCGGCCTGGCCAACGGCACCAGCGCCACCATCAATACTCTCCAGGCTATTACCCTTGGTTTTATCGCTTTTTTTGGGTCTGTTTTCGTTGATAAAACCGCTTTAGAAGCGATTGCCGGACCGGTCGGCATTTTTGCCATTGCCGCCCAAGCCAGTGCCCTGGGAGCTGTTTATTTTCTGCAATTTATCGCTCTTATTTCTCTGAATCTTGCCATTTTAAACCTCATTCCTTTCCCGGCGCTCGATGGCGGTCGTTTTATTTTTCTTTTAATCGAAAAAATTAAGGGTTCACCGGTCTCGGTTCGCATTCAGATGGCTGTAAATTCGCTCGGCTTCGCGTTTCTTATCGTTCTTATGGTGATCGTGACCGTCCGGGATGTCGCGAGGATTATAAATTGATTATTTTCTCTTTTATCAACCCCCCACATAACTAGTTATGTGGGGGTCAATAGACTTTGGGGATAACTCTCACTTGCGCCGGCAGGACTAGGTTTATAATGAGGGAGATGAGCAAAATAAAAAGTGTTGTTGAAAAGGTTTCGTCTCCGGAGATTAAACTCCGGCGGATTTTCGTTAAGAAAGATATTCACCCCGTTAGAAATAAGTCCCGACGTGACGTCGGGATTGCCGCCGTGCCTTCGGCGGGGCGGATTTCTAACGAGGTTCATCCTTTTGATGAAATAAAATGGGTTAAGCGTGATGCCCAAGTCGGAAAATTTGAGCAGAAAGACGTTGAGTTTCCGGATTTTTGGTCCGAGCACGCCGTCAACATCACCGCTTCCAAATATTTTCGAGGCAAACTTAATACGCCGCAGCGCGAGTTAAGCGTAAAAGAGATGATTAACCGCGTTGTTCGGGTGATTCGCGGCTGGGGCGAGGAGTTCGGTTATTTTGAAAATAAATTCCAAGCCCAAATTTTTGAAGATGAATTAGTTCATCTTTTAGTTTTTCAAAAGGCCTCTTTCAACAGTCCAGTTTGGTTTAATGTCGGCGTAAAAGAAAAAAGTCAGTGCAGCGCTTGTTTCATTCTTTCGGTTGAAGACAATCTGAAATCAATTCTTGAGTGGGTTAAAACCGAAGGAATGATTTTCAAAGGCGGATCCGGTTCGGGTGTTAATCTTTCAACGCTTCGTTCAAAACACGAACAACTTTCCGGCGGCGGTCACGCTTCCGGTCCGGTTTCATTTATGCGCGGCGCCGATGCGGTCGCCGGGATGATTAAATCCGGCGGCACCACCCGGCGGGCGGCAAAGATGGTTGTCCTTGATATTGACCATCCTGATATTATGGATTTCATTCGTTGTAAAGTTGAGGAAGAGAAAAAGGTTCGGGCTTTGATTGAAGCCGGTTATGATATGGCCGATTTGAATAACGAGGCCTGGAATTCCATTCAATTCCAAAATGCCAATAATTCGGTTCGCATTCCTGACGAATTTATGAAAGCGGTGTTGGAGGACGGAGAGTGGTCAACTCATTTCCGCACCAACGGCGGGGTGGCTCGGACCTATAAAGCCCGTGAGCTTCTCAGCGAGATCGCCCAAGCGGCTTGGGAATCAGGCGATCCGGGTGTTCAGTTTGATACCACCATCAATTCCTGGCACACTTGCCCCAACTCCGGTCGCATCAACGCTTCTAATCCTTGTAGTGAGTATATGTCAATCGATGATTCGGCTTGCAATTTGGCTTCAATAAATCTTTTGAAATTTCTCCGGCCGAACGGCAGTTTTGCGGTCAACGAATTCAAACAGACGGTTGACATAATGATTCTTGCTCAAGAAATAATTGTTGACGGTTCTAGCTACCCGACGGGAAAAATTGCCCAAAATGCCCGTAATTTCAGGCAATTGGGTCTTGGTTTTGCCAATCTCGGCGCTTTATTAATGACCAAAGGAATAGTATATGATTCTGAAGAAGGGCGAGCTTGGGCCGGCGCCATTACTTCGTTGATGTCCGGCGAGGCCTACCGTTTCTCGGCTGAAATCGCTTCCCAGCTGGGACCTTTTGCCGGCTTTGCCGTTAACCGCGAGCCGATGCTGGAGGTGATTCGCAAGCATCGTGACGCCTCTCGATTAATTAATAGTATCTTTATTTCCGATAAAGATTTGATTGCAGAATCGCAAGAAGTTTGGGATAAAGCTCTTCGCCTTGGCGAGGAATATGGCTACCGCAATTCCCAAGTGACGGTAATCGCGCCGACCGGCACCATCGCCTTTATGATGGATTGTGATACCACTGGTATTGAACCGGATTTCTCGCTCGTCAAAATGAAACAGCTTGTCGGCGGCGGTTGGATGAAAATTGTCAATCAGGCCGTGCCTCAAGCTCTTGCCAACCTCGGTTATTCCGAGGAAGAAGTTAAAGACATCGTTGCCTGGATTTCCGAACACCGTACTGTTGAAGGAGCGCCTCATATTAAAGAAGAACATCTCTCAATTTTTGATACGGCCGTCAAACCGAAAGACACCAGCCGCTCAATTTCCTGGCAAGGCCATGTGAAAATGGTGGCCGCGGTTCAGTTATTTATTTCGGGCGCCATTTCCAAAACATTCAATATGCCGCACGAGACAACTAAGGAGCAGATTGAAGAGGCTTACATTATGGCTTGGAAGCTTGGCATCAAAGCGTTTGCGGTTTACCGCGACGGTTCCAAGTTTTCACAGCCGCTTCAAACAACAAGCCAAGCTAAAGCGGTCAGCCAAACCGCCGGTCCGGCCAGAACCGCAGAAAGACATCGTTTGCCGCCAACCCGTCATTCCGAAACCCATAAATTTGTGATTGCCGGTCACGAAGGTTATCTCACTTATAGTACTTTTAATGACGGACGTTTGGCAGAAATTTTCATCCGAATGGCAAAACAGGGCAGCACCTTAGCTGGCTTGCTTGATGCTTTCGCCATTGCGGTTTCAATGGCCCTTCAATACGGCGTGCCTTTGAAAGCCCTTGCTGAAAAATTCATCCACAGCCGTTTTGAACCAGCCGGTTATACCGAGAATTCGCAAATTCTCATTGCCACCAGTATTATTGATTACATTTTCCGGTATCTTGGTTTGAAGTTTTTGGGTGAAGAAGATCTTTTTGATTTGGGAATGGTCTATGTTGAAGAGAAAGCCAGCGGAGAAACTTCGCCGTTTTTAGCTAATTTGATAAATTCGAAAAGACCGAATAACAACAATGGTTATGTTTATGCCGGCACTGTTTGCAAAAAATGCGGCGGGATGATGGTCCAAAGCGGCTCTTGTTACACTTGTCTTGAGTGCGGAGAATCCAGCGGCGGCTGTTCGTAGTGTTTTATTACCATGTCCCCCCACCAGGACTCGAACCTGGGACCCACTGCTTAAAAGGCAGGTGCTCTACCAACTGAGCTATGGGGGGCGGATGAGCTACCGGAGGATGGACTTTATTTTATAACAAACTTGCATTTTTTGCAAAATAAGGTAATATATCTTTAGTCCTATCGCAACATAAGAATATATTGAGAAAGGAGATGATATGCGCGTAAGTTTAAGAAAACTATTCGAAAAAGTAAATTCTCTCAGGCGAGTATATACCCGGAATAACATTACGGGAAAATCTCGAGAGGAAATCGTTACGCATGTTCTCCAGTCCTTGAAAAAGGAAGGAGAAATAAGAGATTTCATCAGGACATCTTCTTCTGAGAACGTCGGCTGGGCCGACTTGATTGAGGGAATTGATTTTTATGTCGTAAAGATCAATTCTCAATACAGGGTATTTGCCATATCAGTCACGGGGCCGAGTTGGGTTGACGCCCATCTCAGCCGTCACCCCGAGGTTCCGATTGTTATTGTGGACCTCAAAGATAAAGACGTCTTTCAGAGAACAAGAGAGCAATTTCTTAAAATTTTCAACGATTCAGCCCACTAGCTTTACAGTGGGCTTTGTTTTCTTTTATAATATCAAAGTATTCCAGTGTAGCTCAATGGTAGACCTGCCTGCCGGCAGGCAGGGCGACTCCCTATTAAGAGATTTAAAAATGTATTTTGTCTATGTTTTAAGAAGTGAAAAAGATGGTAGGTTTTATACAGGTATAACTAATAATTTAAAACACAGATTAGTTGAACATAATAGAGGTAAATCTTCCACACCATCTACTAAAAATCAAAGACCGTTCATTTTAATTTATTTTGAGAAAGTAGAAAATAGAAGAGTAGCTAGAGAACGAGAGAAGTATTTAAAGTCGGGAAGTGGAAGAGAATTTATAAAATTTAACATTCCGGCGTAGCACAACGGTAGTGCAGCTCCCTGTTAAGGAGTTGGTTGTAGGTTCGAATCCTACCGCCGGAGCCAGTAAGGAAAAGTCAACGATTTGTTGGTCGCCTCGCTTCGCTCGGCGACCAAATTGAACGGGATTTTGGGCGAAAAAATCA
>JAGUWR010000039.1 GCA_020062265.1 Minisyncoccota bacterium
TAAAGCTGAAACGGCAATCAACGAAAGTGTTGAACTGAACAAACAAGCTGTTGTTTTGTTTTGGGACAAGCAGAATCTAGGAATCACAACCAGCACCGCAACTTCAACCGAACCGATTGAACCTATCCCCCCACCCCTTGTTCGCGATTTGGTCCGTGACTCTCTAAACAAAATAAGAGAGGCGTATCAAATCTTTATTGAGATGAGCAGTTTAGTGAGGAAACTGTTCATCTTACGATAAAATCAATCCCCCACATAATTTATGTGGGGGATTGATTACTTTACGGCTTCTTTCAGCACTTTACCGGCTCTAAATTTTGGTTTTATTGAAGCGGCAATCTGAATCTTTTCGCCTGTTTTTGGATTGACACCCATCCGAGCGGCGCGCTTGGCGACGCGGAACGCCCCAAACCCCGTAATCGCCACTTCCTCGCCTCGGCTTAACGACTTGACAATGGTGTCAAAAACGGCATCAACAGCCTGCAGAGCCTGTTTTTTGGTCTCTATCCCAGCGGATTTTATAACCGCTTCGACCAGTCCGTCTTTCTTCATAAAAAATTACGGTAACTAGCAACTGGTAATTGGCAATTACTATTTACTAATTACTATTACAAACTTTATCGACCTTTTACTTTCCTTTTAATTATAGCAAATAATAGCGTAAATCCTAACAAACCATAGCTATCGAGCATATTCCACCGCCTTTACCTCTCGAATAACCGTTACTTTAATCTCGCCGGGGTACCGCAAGTCCGATTTAATCTTAGCGGCAATGTTTTTAGCGAGAGCGAGAGCGCCGAAGTCGTCTATCTTCTCCGGCACCACAAAAACTCTTACCTCCCGGCCGGCCGAGACGGCATAGGCCTGATTTACTCCTTCAAAACTGGTGACGATTTTTTCCATTTCTTCGAGACGGCGAAGATACTTTTCAAGAGTGTCGCGCCGCGCCCCGGGACGGGCAGCCGAGATGGCGTCAGCCGCCGCCACCACATAGGACTCGGGAGTGGCGAAAGGATACTCTTCATGATGAGCTTCCATCGCTCTAGTCACCTCCTCTTCGATGCCGTACTTTTTAAGGAGCCGACGGCCAATCTCAATATGAGTCCCCTCAACCTCATGATCGATGGCTTTGCCAATATCGTGAATAAGAGCTCCTTTCTTAGCAATGTCCACCCGCAACCCCAGTTCGGCCGCAATCATCCCGGCAATGTGAGTCATTTCAATCGAATGAACAAGAACGTTCTGGCCATAACTTGTCCGATAGTTAAGACGACCGAGAAGGCTTAAAATCTCCTTCGGTAAATCAAGAATGCCGACTTCATAGGCGGCTTCTTCGCCAATCTTCAAAATTCTCTCTTCAATTTCCTGTTTCGCTTCTTCAACTTTTTCTTCAATCTTGGCCGGCTGAATACGGCCGTCTCTAATGAGTTTCTCAAGGGCAATCCGGGCGATTTCTCGACGGAGGGGATCAAACGAAGAGAGAAGAATACTTTCCGGCGTTTCATCAACAATAACTTCAACGCCGGTGAGGCGCTCGAAAGTGCGGATATTCCGTCCTTCTCGCCCGATAATCTTTCCTTTAATATCCTCATCGGACAGATTAACAATAGTGGTAGTGATATCAGCTATGTGATTGCGGGCATAACGCTGGATGGCCGAAGCGATAATTTCCATACTCTTAGCTTCCGCCTGCTCGCGGTTCTCCCGCTCACAGCGGATGAGAAGTTCGGCTAATTCTTCACGATGCTGAGCTTGGATTTCTTCAAAAAGTTTACTTTTGGCCTCCTCCCGAGTGAAACCGGCCGCTTTTTCTAATTCCTGAACGGCGCGCTCTTGTATTTTTTTTAACTCTTCCTCAAGTTTCCCGCTTCGACTCGCAAAGTCGAGCGAGGCGAGCCGGAAACGTTCTTCTTCTCGACGGGCTTGGGCAATCTCGGCCTCGACAGCCCGCCGCGCCTGATCAAACGCATCTTCTTTCTTAAGAAGACGCTCCTCAAAACGCCGCAGTTCCTGTTTGCGAACGCGTTCCTCCTTCGCCGCTTCTTCTAAAATAACGGCGGCTTGACCTTTTGCGCTGATTATAATTTCCTTGGTTTGAGCTTCAGCTTCGGCAATGGATTCCTGAATCTTCCGCTCGGCAGAATCTTTTCTTTGGGAGGCAACGAATAACCGAATAAAATACCCTATCGCCAAACCAACAAACAGCAAGCCCAGCCAGAGTGGGTTGATATTCATAACAAGAGATTAATAATTTGTTTAACATCGACTTTTGTTAATTTTATACTCTAATTTTACTGCCCTCGCCAAACTGAGTCAACCCCCCACACATAACTTGTTATGCAGGGGGGCAACCCTTAAAATAAAACAATATGAGAAGAACCTGCATTTTAACCATCTTAGACGGCTGGGGCATCGGGGAGGCGAACGAAAGTAACCCTATTTATGTGACAACCCCTTCCAACATTCAATTAATTAAGCGCAATTTCCCGGCCGCCGCCCTCCAAGCTTCGGGTATTGCTGTTGGTCTTCCTTGGGGCGAAGAAGGCGATAGCGAAGTTGGCCACCTCACCATCGGGGCAGGAAAAGTCATCTATCAGCATTACCCCAGAATATCGCTCGCCATCCAAGATGGAAGTTTTTTTGATAATGAGGCTTTGAAAGGAGCTTTCAGCCACGCCCGCCGCCACCGAGCGACCGTCCATCTCATCGGTCTCCTTACTCAAGGAAATGTCCACGCCTCTTTTCAGCATATTGTCGGTCTCCTTAAAATGGCAAAAAAAGAAAATCAAGAAGAATTTTATCTTCATCTTTTTAGTGATGGTCGGGATGGTCCGCCGAAGGCGGTTCTTGAGCTTTTGAACAAGTTAAAAACCGAAATAAAAAAACGAAATGCCGGAGTAATCGCCACTCTAACCGGCCGTTATTACGGAATGAACCGGGAAGAGAACTGGGGTCGGACTGAAAAGGCCTACCGAACGATTACTGGCGAGGGTGAAGTTGTCCAGAATTTAGAGGAAGAAATTAAAAAGACCTACGATCGAGGCCTTAACGATGAATTTATCCCACCTCTTATTATCGAAAAAACAAGACCGGTTCAGGATAACGATTCAATTATTTTTTTCAATTTCCGAGAAGACAGCATCCGCCAGATTACCGAACCTTTTATTGAGCCGAACTTCAAACATTTTCCAATTAAAAATCTTAAAAATCTCTACGTGGCGACTATGACTCGCTACCGCGAGGGTCTTAAAGCGGCCGTTGCCTTCCCGCCCCAAATCGTTGAAAACCCGCTTGGCAAGGTCTTGTCTGACCATCAAAAAATTCAGCTTCGGATTGCCGAAACTGAAAAATATGCCCATGTCACCTATTTCTTCAACGGCCTCAAAGAACAGCCCTTCCCGAACGAGTACCGCGTTCTGATTCCCTCCCGCAACATCATTAAACAGGATGAAAAACCGGAAATGATGGCCGAAGCAATCACTGACCGGGCGATTGCCGCCATAAACGAAAGTGGGTTTGATTTTATCCTCATAAACTACGCTAACCCCGACATCATCGCCCACAGCGGCAACTATCAAGCAACGGTTGAAGCAATAAAAACAGTAGACCGACAAGTGGGCCGACTCTTAAAAAGCGTTCTTGCTCAAAACCACATTCTTATAATCACCTCTGACCACGGTAATGCCGAGATCCTTTTTGATATTAAAACCGGGCAGGTTGAGACTAAACACGATAAGAATCCTGTGCCTATCTACCTTGTGGCAAACGAATACAAGCGGAGGAAGAGCGAAGCCGAGGAATGGCAATATGAAACCATCGGCATTCTCTCTGATATCGCGCCCACCATTCTTGAACTTATGAAAATATCCAAACCGGCTGAAATGACCGGCCAAAGCTTGCTGCCTGTTCTTGTTTTGTAATGTTATAATAGCGAAGTAGTCTAATATGAAATTAATTGGCGGGCTTATTTTCATAGTTTTCTCGAACGCCATTGCTCTCCTGGCGGCGGCGGAATTCATCCTCGGCTTCACCTTCACCGGCGGTTTCATCGACTTAGTTATCGCCGCCGGCGTTCTCACTCTTGCCAATACCCTCCTCCGGCCGATTCTTAAACTCTTCTTCGGCCCCCTTATTGTTCTCACTTTCGGATTCTTCGCTATCGCCATTAATGCCGTAATACTCTATATTCTTGACATTCTGATTGATCCCCTTATAATTGATGGATATATTCCTCTCCTTTGGGCGACATTAATTATCGCCCTCGTGAATTTCTTAATAAATCTTTCGGCTAAATTTTTGTACAAACACTAATTTACACAAAAATTTTGAATCGAATCATATGTTACTTATCGCTCAAGTTATTGTTTCAATAATTTTAATTATCCTTGTTCTTATCCAGGAACGGGCGGCTGGTCTTGGCTCTCTTTTCGGCGGCGCCGGCGGCACCCCTTATCAGACGCGGCGTGGTTTTGAAAAAATCGCTTTCGGAGCGACAATCGCCTTAGCGGCCCTGTTCGGCGCTCTCACTATTCTTAATCTACTAAAATTCGAAACGCAGTACTAAAAGAACGCCTTGTTTACTTTTATTAAAAAAATGGTAGGCACTTTCCTGCCCAAAGAACGCGGATTGTTTTTTGTCGCCGTCGGTCTTTTTGTCCTTGCGGCAATTAGCCGGACTGCCATTGCGATTCAGGGAAAAAGCGAATTCATCCCCATCGCCGGCGGCGCCTACCGCGAAGGAGTTGTCGGCCAACCGATTTATATCAACCCGATTATTTCCTCAAACCAACCCGACCTCGACATTACCGCCCTCGTCTACTCTTCATTGAACCAGCTTATTGAAAGCTATGAAATCCAGGATCAGGGACGCACTTACGTCGTTATTCTCAAGGAAAATCTTTTCTGGAGTAACGGTCAGCCTCTTGCCAGCGACGACGTTATTTTTACCATTCGTTTAATCCAGGACCCGGAAACTCAATCGCCTCTCTTCACCGGCTGGCAAGGAGTGGCGGCGGAACGGCTAAGCGAAATAAAAGTGCGGTTTTCACTCCCCGCCCCCTATGTCTTTTTTACAGAACACCTCGCCCGCCTGCCAATTATTCCAGAACATATTTTCCGAGCTATTCCCGTAGCCAATCTTAAACTCTCTAAATACAATCTCGAACCGGTTGGAAGCGGCCCCTACCGTTTCGAATCATTTTCAAAGCGGGGCAATGGTTTTATCACTGAATATCGCCTCGTAGGCAACGATTACTACCCGGGCCCAAAACCATATATCCAACACCTCATCTTTAAGTTTTATGAAAACGAAGATACTCTTCTGGAGGCCTTTCGGCTTAGAAAAACTGATGGTTTTGGAAGTTTGAGACCGTTTGTCCTTGACGGGTTTATCCCCAGAAATGCCGCGATCCGGACGATTAGTATGCCCCGGACCTATGCTCTCTTCTTCAACCCCAACGTTAATCCCCTTTTGAAAGATAAAAAAATCCGCTATGCTTTAACCAAGGCCATCGACAAAGAGAAACTGATCCGGTCTGTATTTGGAAATAGTATCCAGGCAACTGAACAAGAAAGGTTGGAAACGCTCGGCCAAAATAACCTCGAACTTACGATTATTCTTCCTAATATCGATTTTCTTAGAAAAACGGCGGCGTTTATCCAACGGTCCTGGCAAGAAGCCGGCATCCCCAAAGTGAATGTAATTGAATTGCCGCCTAACGAACTGATTAATGACATCGTTCGATATCGCAAGTATGAAATTCTGCTCTTCGGCCAGATTCTTGAAAACCCTCAAGATCTATTCCCGTTTTGGCATTCTTCCCAGCGTTTTCATCCCGGCCTGAATCTCGCTCTCTATGAGAACAAAAAAGTCGACGGATTAGTTGAGAAGGCTCGTCAAGAATTTAAAGAAGACATCCGTTTAGCCCAGCTGGAAGAGGCAGAACGATTGATTATTGAAGATGCGCCGGCTATATTCCTCTACACCCTTCCTTATACATATGTCCATTCCGAAAAACTGCGCGGTTTTGGGAAAGAATTAATTACAAACCCTGCCCAACGGTTTGATAACATTGCCGAGTGGTACGTGAGAGCGGCACGAGTGATTAAATAAAAATGAAGCCCCCGTGGTGGAACCGGCAGACACGCAGGCTTCAGGAGCCTGTCCCGCAAGGGGTAGAGGTTCAAATCCTCTCGGGGGCACCAGTTACTAGTTACTAAATCATGACGCCAAAAACAAGAATAATTACGCGGCGCGAAGAACCGGTTCGTTTTGCTGCCCTCGGCGGTCTTGAAGAAATCGGCCGCAATATGATGTTCTTTGAATACAAAAATGAAACTATTATCATTGACGCCGGCCTTCAATTCCCGGAAGAAGAAACGCCGGGCATTGACTACATCATCCCCAACGTCACTTATCTTGAAGAAAGAAAAAAGAACATTAAGGGCCTTATTATCACCCACGGCCACTATGACCACATCGGCGCTATTCCTTACATTTTAGACAAGCTCGGCAATCCGCCGATTTATGCGACCGAAATAACAAGAGAGATTATTTTAAAACGTCAAGAAGATTTTCCGAATTCGCCGAAACCGATTTTTATAATGGTCAAAAGTGGTGAAATTCACAAATTTGGGCAATACTTCACCGCCGAATTTTTCGATGTCATCCACAACATCCCCGAAGGAATCGGGATTATTCTTCACACACCAATTGGCAAAATCGTTAACCCCGGCGAATTCAAATTTGATTACGACCACGACGGCAAACCCCGAGGACTCGATATTTGGAAACGGGTCGGCGAGCAAGGAATCCATACTCTTATGCTTGACTCAACCGGCGCCGAAACGCCCGGCTGGTCGCTCTCCGAGAGAGTTGTCGAACGAGAATTGGAAAAACTATTTAAAGCGGCGCCGGGAAGAATTTTAACCGCCACTTTCTCTTCTCTTCTTGACCGGCTTGCCGAAATCATCAAAATCGCCGAAAAGCTAGGCCGGAAGGTAGCGATAAGCGGTTTCTCTATGAAAAGTAATATTCAGATTGCCCAAAATCTCGGCTATATGAAGATTCAAAAAGGAACGCTCATCCCGCTCGAAGAAATCCACAAATACCGGGACGAAAAATTACTGATTCTCTGTACTGGCGCTCAGGGCGAACCCAATGCCAGCTTGATGCGTATTGCCAACAGAGAACACCGCCACATTAAACTAAAACCCGCCGATACTCTTATTCTTTCTTCGTCGATTGTCCCGGGTAATGAGCGGAGCGTCCAGATTCTTAAAGATAATCTCGCCCGCCAAGGACCGACCATCTATCATTTTAAAATGCTTGACATCCACTCCTCCGGCCATGCGCCGCAGGAAGAACTTAAAACCGTAATGAAATTAATTAAGCCGAAATTCTTTCTGCCGATTCACGGTTATTATTTTATGAGAATGCGCAATGCTAAACACGCCCAAGAAATGCTTGGTTTGAAACCGGAAGAGACGATTCTGACCGACAACGGTCGGATGGTTGAATTTCATCCCAATCATCTCCGTCTCACCAGCGAACAAATACCGGCCTATTATGTTATGGTTGATGGTCTTGGTGTCGGCGACGTTGGCGAAGTTGTTCTCCGCGACCGACGGGCCCTCGCCCAAGAAGGAATGGTGGTGATAATCACCACGCTCGGCAGACAAAACGGCCGCATTCTCAAAAATCCCGACATCATTTCCCGCGGCTTTATTTACTTGAAAGAAAGTCAACAACTTCTCGAAGACGTCCGTCGGAGAATTCGCGGCATCATTAGCCGCATCCCTTTTCGCCAGCCGCTCGACGCCGACTATGCGAAGACCTTGATTCGCGACCAAATCGGCCAGTTCCTGTATAATAAAACCAAACGCCGGCCAATGATTCTCCCGGTAATAATTGAAATATAAAATGACCCAATCATCAACCCAATCGCCCAACAATATCTCTTGTCTTCAAAATCTTCCATATGGAAGATTTTGAAGATGGGTGTTAAAAAATTGAATAAATAATATAGAATGAAGCTATGAATAATAAAAAACCGATTCTTATTTCTGGCGTCCAGTCCACGGGGGGGCTCCACGCGGGGAATTATCTTGGTGCGCTCCAGAACTTTGTCGCGCTCCAGAACTCCGGCAAATACCAGTGCTTTTTCTTCGTCGCCGACTACCATTCTCTAAACGAAGATTTTAATCCTAAAGAAAAACCAAAACAAATACTGGAGGTGGTTTTAAGTTTTCTGGCTGCAGGCATAAACCCAAAGGAATCGGTTGTTTTTGTTCAGTCTGCAGTGCCGATGCATGCTGAACTGACGGTGATTCTAAATAATTTTGCTCCCTTTGGCGAACTTAAAAGGATGGCCCAATTCAAAGATAAATCCGAAGCCGCGCCGCAAAATGTTAACGTTGGCCTTTTTGATTATCCCGTCCTTATGGCCGCTGACGTTTTACTTTATGACGCTACAGTCGTGCCAGTTGGCGAAGATCAATTACAACATCTTGAACTTGCACGAACCCTCGCTAGAAAATTCAACGCCAGATTCGGTAAAACCTTCATAGAGCCCAAACCCCTACTAACCCTAACGCCTCGTTTAATGGGTTTGGACGACCCGAACAAAAAAATGTCCAAATCCCATCCAGCCGGCTGTCTATTTTTGGACGATTCGCCGAAAGTTATCAAAGAAAAAATAATGCGCGCCACTACCGATTCTGGCAAAAAAATAAAATATGATGAAAAGAATAAACCGGGCATCAGCAATCTCCTTCTTATTTATTCGGCATTGAGTAATAAACCAGTAAAAACGATTGAAAAGATGTATAAAAACAAAGGTTATGCTGAATTTAAAAAAGATTTAGCCGAAGTAGTCATAAGGGTCCTGATGCCGTTCCAAAAAAGAAAGAAATTACTAAAAACTAACAAACAAAAACTAAAAACTATTATTGCGGCCGGTAATAAAAAAGCCGAAATTGTTGCCAATAAAAAAATAATTGAAATTAAAAAGAAAATCGGTTTAACTATAATATGAGAACAAAAGGTCGTTTATTTATTCTTCAATATTTAATTAAAAACAATGCCTGAAAAAATTGAAAAGCAGATATCGGAATCGGACAACCCAAAATATCCTTACCATGTTATTGAACCTGATACAGGGGTTGATGTAAGTTTTCAAACAGAACAAGAAAGACAACAATGGATTGAGGAAGAACAAGCAAGAAGAAAAGAAAAATAAATTATTATATTTTTCTTAAACCCAACCAAATCGGCCAATCTTCTAATTTAGTTTCCAATTCAATGCCAAATTTAGTTGAACGCTTGTATTCAATCATTTTTGCGTTAATCTCGCTTTTGAGAAATTTTTCGTTCTTTTGGACTACGTAGTTCAACTCCACTGGCAACTCGACCACTAAAATTATTTTGTCTTTCGGCTGTAGTTTCGCGTCCTGCCTTAAATCCTGAACCAACCTGATAAATTCCCTTAGCCAACCTTCTTCTTTAAGTTCGTGAGTGAGAGTGATATCAAGCCAAATCTCCTCCTTCAACTCTGGATCAATCTGAACTTCCTTAACATTGACTTCGTCTTTCAGAATATTTAGTAATTCTTTATTTGTGATTTGGAATTTGGATTTTGGAATTTTAAGCTTTGCTAGTGGTTGTCTTACCCTAATGCCGGCTTGTGCTCTTTTTGCTAATACTAATGAAGCTAACCTCCGAATTTCTGCCATATCTTTCAAAAGCTTTTCATCTTTCGCTTGCCCTAAACCGCGTCGGAGGGGCCAATTTTCAAGATGAACCGAGAAAGACCTATCGGTCGTCCTATTGGCCCCGTTGGTCTTATTGGTTTTATTGATCTTATGGGGCTTATTGGACCGATAGGACTGATAAAGCGCTTCGGCAAAGAACGGCGTAAATGGCGCTAAAAGTTTACTTAAATTAACCAAAACATAATCCAAGGTTTGGGAAGCTGCTTGATAATCTTTGTTTTTTGCTTGCCCGCCATGGCCTTTGGCGACGGCGGAAAAACGGCGCCGGGAACGCCGGATATACCAACGCGACAAATCGCCGACAAATTCTTCAATCATCTTAGCAGCGTTACCTGCATCATAACTATCGAGATATTTAGCGGTTTGAGCAACGGCCTCGTTTAACTTTGCTAAAATCCATTTATCGAGAACGTGAGTAACTGGTAATTGGTAATTGGTAATTGGTAATTTCTTGGCGTAAGTACCAAAAAAAACAAACGAGTTATAAACCAACAAAATAAACTGTCTTAAAACTTTGGCTAAATCGGTCTCATCAAATTTTTTCGGTTCGCCCGGCGAATTGATAGTATAAAAAAACCAACGGACAGTGTCAGCGCCATACTTTTCAACCATTTGCCAGGGATCAACGATGTTGTCCTTGGACTTGGACATTTTTTGCCCGTTTTTATCAAGAACGAGACCGTGCGAAATCACGTTTTTGTAAGGCCGGCCTTTATTAAGAAGAACCCCCACCGCCAGCAGGGTATAAAACCACCCCCGGGTTTGATCCACGCCTTCAGCAATATAATCCGCCGGATAGTCCGCCTCCGAAGCGAACGGCATAGAACCGGAATCAAACCAAGCATCCACAATCTCTTTAACTCGGCTCATTTTTCGCCCGCATTTAGAGCAAGGAAAAATTACGGCATCAATATAAGGACGGTGTAAATCCATAAAACCGAACTCATTCCTTGGCACTTTTCTTAATTCAACTTTTATTGCCTCTCCGGTTTTTATAAAATCCTCCCCGCGTTTCTGTTTCTCTCTCACCGCCGTTTCTTCATCCCACCCGCGCATAACGCTTTCAAGCGCCCAATGAACGTATTCATGACTGATAATAATAAAAGTTTTGCCCCCGTATTTTTTTTCAATTTCACTTATAAAGACGAATGTTCTCTTAGCTACGTCGCGGAGCGTTTCGCCGCCCGGTGCCGATTTGCTGAATTTTTCTAAATCTGAAGAAAAATGGGCATGGTATTCGGGAACTGACCTTCCTTGAAAAACGCCAAAATCAACCTCGCGAAGCCGTTTATCATAGACAATCTTGACGTCGAGTTCTCGACCGAGAATCTTAGCCGTTTCTTTTGCCCGAGTTAAATCCGAGGAAAAAATGAAATCAATTTTTTCCTTCGCCAGCTGGCGAATTAATTTCTTGGCTAATAATTCGATTTGTTTTATTCCTTTAAGAGTAAGGTGAAATTTTTCCCTTTCCGGCCAAAAATTAATAATATTTTTAAGATTCGACTCCGCTTCGCCGTGACGGACTAAAATATAACGGTTTCTTGTTTTCCTTGCTACTGCTTCAAGTTCGGCAATACTGCCGATAACCTTTTGATGATTGCAATTTTCACAAATCCAGACCGGCAGCGGCGTTCCCCAGTAGCGTTCGCGCGAAAAGTTCCAGTCCTTAACTTCTTTCAGCCACTCGCCGAAGCGGCCATGCTTTAAATGACTTGGTATCCAGTTAATTTTTTCGTTTTCTCTGAGAAGATTCTTTTTAAATTTACTCATCGCCACGAACCAGGAATCTCTCGCGTAGTAAAGGAGCGGTGTACCGCAACGCCAGCAAAAAGGGTAATCGTGTGAATGAACTTCGGTTTTTAATAAGTAGTTTTTAGCTCTAAGATGATTGATGATTTTTTGCTCGGTTTTTGGATTTTTAACATATAAACCAACCAACCCGGGCGCGTCTTTTGTAAATTTACCTTGTTCGTCAACGGTGTGATGTTGAAGTAACCCGACCTTTTTGCCGAGCTCGTAGTCGTCTTCACCGTACATCACCGCCGTGTGGACTATGCCGGTCCCGTCTTCGGTTGTCACAAAATCAGCCGGATAAATTTTGTAAGAATTTTTGTGCTTTAGTGTTTTAATGTCAAAAAGCGGTTCATAGCTTAAACCGACTAAATTTCTGCCTTTAAATTCTTTAACAACGTAATGC
Source organism: Minisyncoccota bacterium (assembly GCA_020062265.1). GTDB lineage: Bacteria > Patescibacteriota > Minisyncoccia > UBA6257 > GWB1-50-10 > JAGUWR01. Next base: position 11,969 of record JAGUWR010000039.1, read on the forward strand.
TCTTCGCTAAGAATTGACAAGCGCTCTTTTGCAAGAACGTAAAATTCCTTACCAATCCGCGCCTTAACATAATCTACTTTAGGGTTTACCGCCAAAGCCACGTTACCCGGTAATGTCCAAGGGGTAGTCGTCCAAGAAAGAATATATGTCCTATCGGTCCTATCAGTCCTATCGGATTTTATCTTGAATTTTACATAAACTGATTGCTCCTTAATTTCTTCATAGCCGAGAGCAAGCTCGTGAGATGAAAGAGCGGTGCCGCAGCGAGTACACCAGGGCATTACTTTATGGCCTTTGTAAAGCAATTTCTTTTTTGCAATTTGCGAAATTATCCACCAAAGCATTTCAATGTAAGAATTCTCGTAAGTGATGTAAGGATGCTTCAGGTCTAACCAAAAACCGATACGTTCGGTCAATCTCTCCCATTCATCTTTATAGCGCCAGACCGATTCCCTACACTTTTGATTGAAAGCGGCAATACCGTATTTTTCTATTTCTTTTTTTGATTTAAGACCAAGGACTTTTTCAACTTCTATTTCCACGGGTAGACCGTGAGTATCCCAGCCAGCCTGCCGCGGCACAAAAAAACCGCGCATGGTTTTATAACGCAAAATAACGTCTTTGAAAGCCCTGGATAAAACATGATGAATACCCGGTCGGCCGTTGGCGGTCGGCGGTCCCTCATAGAACACGAATTTTTTCTTTTTGGCGTTCTTTTTTAGGGTTTTTTCAAAAATCTGGTTCTCCCGCCAGAATTTCAATATTTTTTTTTCAATCTCCGGCAAAAAATTTTTTTCTAATTTCTGAAACATAATAATATTTTTTACCCTACATCCGCTCAAGAATTTCAATACCGAGAAGATTAAGACCGGTTTTCAAAGTAACGGCCACGACCCCGATTAAAGCCAAACGTGAATTTCTGATTTTTTCTTCGGCCTTTAGAACCGGCAGGGTTTCGTAAAAAACATTA
>JAGUWR010000007.1 GCA_020062265.1 Minisyncoccota bacterium
CGTTATTTTAATCCGTTACCGCGTTGACGGCATTCTCCACGAAATTATCAGAGTTCCTAAGGAAATTTTGCCGGCAGTAATCGCTCGGGTTAAAATTCTCTCCGGCCTCCGGGTTGACGAACATACTCACCCCCAGGACGGAAGATTTCGTCATAAGGTTGGCGACCAGCTGATTGACGTTCGCGTTTCAGTCATTCCGACTTTCTACGGCGAGAAGGCGGAGATGCGTCTCCTAGCCGCGGCCCAGCGGCCGCTTTCGTTCGCTCAATTGGGTATGCTTGATTATACTGTTAAAGTACTTGAGGCAGCGATTTCAAAAACCTACGGGATGGTTCTGGTCTGCGGGCCGACCGGCGCCGGTAAAACCACCACTCTTTATTCGGTGATAAACATTCTTAATCGGCCGGAGGTGAATATCATTACCATTGAAGATCCGATTGAGTACGAACTCCGCTACGTGAACCAGATACAGGTAAATCCGGCGGCCGGCATCACTTTTGCTTCGGGTCTCCGGTCAATTGTTCGTCAGGACCCTAACATTATTATGGTCGGCGAGATTCGCGACCAAGAGACCGCGAACATATCGGTCCAAGCCGCCCTTACCGGCCACCTTGTTATGTCAAGCTTGCATACTGTCGATGCCCCGACGGCGGTGCCGCGGCTGGTGGACATAAGCATCCCGCCATTTCTTGTAGCCGCGGTTCTCAATGTGGTGGCTGCTCAGCGTCTCGCTCGCAGCATCCATCTTGATTGTATTGAATCATACACTCCCGAGGTCGGCGTCTACCAGGCAATTCGGGAACAGCTTATTTCAATTGGGATTGACCCGGCGAGCGTAAAACTTCCTAAGACGTTCTATCGAGGCAAGGGTTGTGTTGCTTGCGGTTACACCGGTTATTTCGGCCGTATCGGTGTTTTTGAGGTTTTGGATATCACCGAGAAAGTCCGAAAACTCATAATTAGTTCTGATTTCAATTTAGACAATCTTAAACGCCTTGCCCGCGAGGAAGGAATGGTTACAATGTTTGAAGACGGTCTTCGCAAGGTCGAGCGTGGCCTCACTACCATTGAAGAAATATTTAGAGTCATTAGCGATTGAATTAGGGGAAGAAGATATAAATTTTAAAAGAGAAGTTTATATTCCGCTGAATTACAAATCTAAGAATATAAGTCGTTATTTCGCCGACTTTATAATTGAAAATAAAATTCTTCTGGGGTTAAAATTCTTCTGGGGTTAAAAGTTGTTTCAAGGATGGGTTATATTCACGCTAAACAAACATTAGGCTATCTCAAAGCTGGTGGTATTAAATTGGGAATTTTAATATACTTTACTAGAGATGGGGTCAAATATCGTCGTATATTAAATTCCAGCGTTTAAAACTAATTCGCATTATTTTGAAATAAATTAGCATTATTCACGATTACTCTTATGCAATTCAAATACATCGCTTCACAACCCGATGGCAGAATAGTTGAGAACGAAGTTGACGTCAAAGATCTTGCTGAAGTTCTTCATTTTCTCTCTTCTCAGGGCTTGAAACCGATTAGCGTCCAGCCGCTTGAAGGAAAAGGGATTGCGGTGAGGCGCATTTTTCGGAGTTCGATCAACCTCACCGATCAGATTTTCCTGTCTAAGTATCTGGCTTTAATGCTTAAAATCGGCACCGGTCTTTTGCAGGCGATAAACATTTTAATTGAGGACTTTGATAAACAGTCGGTCAAGGCCTTTCTTCTGGAAATCCGTTCAAACGTGGAGAAAGGCAATCCTTTTTATCTTACTTTTGCCCGTTATCCTAAAATATTCAGCCAGGTCTATATTAATATGATAAAAGCCGGCGAGGCCTCCGGCAATCTTGAGAAAATTTTTAATGATTTAACCGAGATTCTGACGAAGCAGAAAAATTTAAAAGATCAGATACGAGGTGCCCTGATTTATCCGGCAATTCTCTTCGTTGGTTCTATTTTGGTGATGATTTTTTTGATTACTTTTGCCTTGCCGAAAATCGCTAAGGTCTTTACCGAAGGCGGTTTTGAGACGTCGTTTTTTTCAAAAGTGGTTTTTGCCGTAAGTTTATTTTTCGGTAAATATATTTTTGTTATCTTGGGTGTTTTAATTGTTTTATTCATTCTTGCTTTTTATCTTTACAAAACATCGTTAGAATTCAGAAAATTTATCCTTTCTTTAATTAGTGAAATACCGGTTGTAAAAGATATTGTGAAAAAAGTCGCTCTTCAGCGTTTCGCCTCCATTCTTTCTTCTTTAATAAAAGCCGGCCTGCCCATTACCGAGGGTTTGGAAATAACCGCCCAGGCAGTCGGCAGCGTTGAGTTGAAAGAAAGTTTGATTAGAGTTTCCCGTGAAGGGTTGTCAAGAGGTCTGACCATCGGTGAGGCCTTTAGAAAACAACCTTATTACCCGAGAACAGTAGTCAATCTTATGGCTATTTCCGAAAAAGCCGGCCACATTGAGGACGTGTTGGCTACTCTTTCCGATTTTTACACCAAAGAAATCGACGGCTCGCTTAAGATGCTTGTCTCTTTCCTTGAGCCGGCTCTCCTTCTCTTTATTGGCGTGGTTATCGGCGTCATCGCTCTTTCCATCATCGTTCCAATTTATCAGTTAACAACGCAGTTCTAAACACTTTTGTGTTATGATAACTAAAATGCGACCTCTTTTAGAAAATAGAAACGGCTTAACAGTGGTGGAAATACTTGTTGGGACAGGAGTGATTGCTGTTATCTTAACGGTGAGTTTTTTAATGCTCGCTAATTACCGGTCAGAGCGCGATCTTGAACTGACCGCGGATGAGATCGTGGCCGCGCTTCGGAGTGCCCAGAATCGTTCCATCACTCAAGAAGACGGTCAGCAGTGGGGCGTTCAATTCACCAATACCGCCGCCGACCGCTACGAGATTTTCAAGGGGCCGAATTATGCTTCGGGCACGGCCGTCGGTTTTTACCCGCTCCGGCGGACAAACGTCATTTTTATTGACCCGGCTGACGGCGGGGATAAGGAAATCGTTTTCCGGCCGGCCACCGGCCTGGTGGACAGCTATTTTTCCGTTACTTTGGGATTAACTAATGCTCCGACCAAACAAAGAGTGGTTGAAGTAACGGCAATTGGAAAAATGGGCAGGTACCCATAAAATTAGACACATAGTCTCATTTGGGATAATCTGAAACATATGCCAAAAGGTTATC
>JAGUWR010000036.1 GCA_020062265.1 Minisyncoccota bacterium
ACCGGCCATCTTGTTTTTTCCACCCTTCATACTAATGACGCGGTCGGAGCGGTGCCTCGCTTAATCGATCTCGGCGCCAAATCCCAAATTCTGGGACCGGCTTTGACCCTGGTTATTGCTCAGCGCTTGGTGCGAGTCCTTTGCCCTGATTGTAAGGTTGAGCAAAAAATTAACGAAGCGGTGCAAGAAAAAATTGAAAAATTCATAAAGGAGCTACCGGCCCGGGTTGACCGGAAACCGCTTAAAAATTATAAAATCTATGAAGCGGGGAGGTGCGAGAAGTGTGCCGGTCTTGGCTACCGCGGCCGGACCTCTATCTTTGAATTGTTTGTCGTTACTCGGGAAATTGAAGAACTTATTTATACCAATCCCAATGAAATCTCTCTCAAAGAGCTGGCAAAAAAACAAGGAATGGTTACAATGCAAGAAGATGGGGTGTTAAAAGTTTTAGCCGGGATAACCGACTTAGCTGAAGTAGAACGGGTAACCGGACCGGTCCCAATCCCTGCTTAGCGGGGTTCCAATCAAAGATCTGTGAGCAAGACAAAAATTGGAAGTCCCGATGCTTTTAGATCGGGAAATGGATGTCACCCGAGGAGTTATCCAGCCAAAGCCAGACAATCCTAAAATCTAAGGTAAAGACAGCCTCTTGCCCACAGATCCCTAATTAGAACCTTTGTTTAGTTTAGCATAAAGGGGATTATTTGTCAACTCACAATGAATATCAAAAAAACAACAAAAAATAACGGCGAAGACCAGAACTTTGAAATTACTCTTAGGCCGGATCAATGGGAGGACTATGTTGGCCAAGAAAAAATAAAAGAAAATCTGAAACTAATGATGCAAGCTGCCCAGCAAAGAAATGAGTCCTGCGATCATCTTCTTTTTTACGGTCAAGCCGGCCTGGGCAAAACCACCCTTGCCTACCTTATTGCTAAAGAAATGGCGGCGAACATCAGAACCACTTCGGGACCGATTCTTGAAAAAGCCGGCGACATCGCCGCCATCCTCACCAACCTTGAACCGAAAGAAATTCTTTTTATTGATGAAGCTCACCGCATCAATAAACTCGTGGAAGAGATTCTCTACCCCGCTCTTGAAAACCGGAAACTCCACCTTATCATCGGTAAAGGGCCGTCGGCTCGAACCATTTCTCTTGACCTACCGCCCTTTACGCTCATTGCCGCCACTACTAAAATTAATCTTCTTTCCGGACCCTTCCGTTCCCGATTCGGAGCAACTTTAAAACTCGACTATTACCGTCTTGAAGACATCGAAAAAATAATCGGGCGCTCGGGCCGGATTCTTGGGGTAACGATAACGCCGGAGGCAATTCGCCGATTGGCCCAAACATCCCGCTTCACCCCCCGAGTGGCTAATCGCCTTCTCAAACGCTGCCGTGACTATAGCCAGGTTCATAATAAAAAAGTAATTGATGAAGAGGTAATCGCCGAAACTTTGACCATGCTTGAAATCGACGAACTCGGTCTTGAAAACACCGACCGCCGACTGCTTGAGATTATTATTAAAAAATTTCATGGCGGACCGGTCGGCTTAAAAGCCGTTGCCGCGGCTTTAAATGAAGAAACGGGCACCATTGAAGACGTTTACGAACCTTTTCTGATGAGTTTGGGTTTTCTTCATCGGACGCCAACTGGCCGCATCGCCACTGCGGCCGCTTACAAACATCTCAATATCGGGCAGCGGGTAACGTTTGTTTAGTTTAGGGGATGAACTATTTTTATAAAAGCGGGTCGCCGGCTGAAACTAAAAAATTCGCCGCGGTCCTCGCTAAAGAAACATTAAAATACCAGAATCCCTCAAAGAATGCTTTTATTATCGGTTTAAACGGCGAGCTCGGCGCCGGCAAAACAACTTTTATTCAAGGTTTTGCCCGCGGTCTTGGGATTACAAAACGCATCACCAGCCCAACCTTCCTCATTATTAGAAGCTATAAGTTAAAAGTTATAAGTTATAAGTTGTTTTACCACGTTGATTGCTATCGAATTGAAAGGGCTGAAGAATTAAATCAACTTGGTTTTAAAAAAATAATTTCTGATCCGGCTAATATTATCCTAATCGAATGGGTTGATAAGATAAAAAAACTGCTGCCTGAAAATTTTGTCTGGATAAATTTAACCTACAACCAAAATGAAAAATCTTCTTCTTATTGACGCTAACGCTTTAATTCACCGGGCTTTTCACGCTCTCCCGCCACTAACAACGCCTGACGGCCAGCCGATCGGCGCAATTTACGGCTTGGCCAGCACTCTTTTAAAAGTTCTCCGGGAACAACCGCCAGATTACATCGCCGCTTGTTTTGACCGACCCGAGCCGACTTTCCGAAAGGAAATGTTCGGAGATTACAAAGCTCACCGGCCACCGGCCGCCGAAGAGCTTATCAGCCAAATTATTAAAGCTCACGAGCTTTTTGAGAAATTCGGCATCCCGATTTTTGAAAAAGCCGGCTACGAAGCCGATGATATTATCGGCACGTTAGTAAACGTTTTTAAGGACGAGGAGGATTTAAAGATAACTATTCTGACCGGCGATCTGGATACTCTCCAATTAATCTTCAATGACCGAATTGTGGTTCAAACATTTAAAAAGGGCGTAAGTGATATCACGATTTATAACGAGCCGGCCGTAATTAAGCGCTATGGTCTTAAACCAAGTCAACTTCCTGACTACAAGGGCTTGGTCGGTGATTCTTCAGACAACATTCCCGGCGTTAAAGGGGTTGGCCCTAAAACCGCTGAAAAAATTTTAAAAGAATACTACAGTTTGGAAAATTTTTTCGACCAACTTGAAAGAAAAAAAGAAAATCCCCTTGCTAAGAAATTTCTGCCTTTTAGAGGCCTGGCTCTTTTTTCTAAAAAACTTACTACCATTGAACCAAATGTCCCTCTTGAACCGATGATTGGCAATATCGCCTACCGGGGTCTGCCTCAAAAGGAACTTATTAAATATTTTGCTAAGCTTGGTTTCCAAAGCTTAATTGACCGAATTTTTAAAAAATTCACCCCGTTAGAAATCCCCGCCTTGCCGGCAGGCAGGCGCCCCGGCCTCGGGTCGAGGCGACAGCCGCCTCGGGACGACTTATTTCTAACGAGGCAAGCACCTAAAAAATTTATTATTTTTTCTGATTTTAACGAAGCTCTCAAAAGAACAAACGAACTCAGCTCTTCAAAGAAAATCAAAATCGCCTATGACTGGCACGAGTTAATTAAAAAGCTCGGCCGGAAGGTTGAAATAAAAGAACCTATTTTTGACGTCAAAATCGCCAGCTGGCTCATTGACCCGGACCAAAAGGATTTTTCTCTAGAAGCCCTTAGCCGCCGCTTTCTTCACAAAGAAATGGCCGGCAACAATAAACAAATTCTTGGAGAACTCTATTTATTTACTGAAAGAAAAATTAACGAATACGATTTGAAAAATGTTTTTGAAAAGATTGAAATGCCTCTCATACCAATTCTAGTAGCGATGGAAAAAAACGGCGTTTTAGTAAACGTTACAAAAATTCGGGCTTTAGCCCGGGACGCCCAAAAAGATTTGAAAGTTCTCACTGCAAAAATACACGGAGCGGCCGGCGTTGAATTTAACGTTAATTCTCCGCGTCAACTCTCCGATGTTCTTTTTCAACGTTTAGGTCTTAAATCGCCTCGAGTCCGGAAAACCGACACCGGTCTTCGCTCCACTTCGGAACAAACGCTTTTCGAATTAAAAAATCAACACCCGATTGTTGATTTTGTTCTTGAATACCGGGAAATCTTTAAAATTAAGTCTACTTATCTCGACCCCTTTCAAGAAATGGTGGAAGCTGATAGCCGCATCCGTACTCATTTTAATCAAACCGGTACTGCCACCGGCCGGCTTAGTTCTGAACGCCCCAACCTCCAAAACATCCCTCAGGAATCCCGCTGGGCCCAACCGATTCGAGACGCCTTTGAAGCGCTGCCGGGCTCACATCTTGTCAGTTTTGACTATTCCCAGCTAGAACTCCGCATCCTTGCTCAGGAAACGGGCGATCCCAAACTTAAAGAAGCTTTCAACCAAAACCAGGACGTCCATCGGCTTACCGCGTCCCAAGTTTTTAATGTACCGTATGAAAAAGTGACACCGGAGATGAGACGATTAGGAAAAACGTTAAATTTCGGCATTGTTTACGGCATGGGTTCGAACGCCCTGGCTACCACGAGCGAACTCAATCGAACTGAAGCCGAAGCCTTCATCCGTGAATATTTCAGCGATTTTCCCAATATCAAAGAATGGCAGGAACGAGTTAAGGCGGAGGCGCGAACAGCGGGCTTTATTAAAAACGCCAATGGACGCCGGCGGTGGTTTCTTAAAATTGTTTCAAACAGTCTACGGACTCAAGCCGAAGCCGAACGAGCCGCCACCAACATGCCCATCCAAGGTTTAGAAGCCGACATTATCAAACTGGCAATGATTAAAACTACGGCCCTCATCCATAAAAAGAGGTGGGGAACAAAAATTAAACTGATTCTGTCAATTCATGATGAATTGCTCTTCGAGGTTAAGAATGATATTCTTAATCAAGCGGCAACAATCCTTAAAGATGCTATGGAGAAAGTTTATTCTCTATCGGTTCCGCTTAAAGTTCACGTAAAACATGGTCCAACATGGGGCAGTTTAAACTCTTTTTCAGAGACATAACTCGATACGCCGGCGCTCCGGAAATAAAACCGCTCTGGCTGGCGTTTCTTTTGCTCGGCGCCATTATCGTAATTAATGTTTTTTTTCTTCCCGCCTTCCTTGCTTGGCTAACAATAATACTTTTTTTGGCCGGGCTGGTTATCCTTATTATTAGCAGTTTGAGAGCGGCCCGAGCCGGCACTGAAATCAAAATCAAAAATAGGGAATTGGAATCAGTAATCGACGGCCTTGATGCGGCGGTGATCGGCTATGACCCGAGTTTCAAAATTATTGCTTTCAATAAAGCGGCGGAGAAGTTTTTTAATATCAGCGCTCAAGAAGTAATCGGCCGGCAATTCAATCCGGGCTCTGTCCGAAATCCTCGCTTTAGACAACTCGCTCAGGTTATCTTCCCTTCATTTGTGCCGCTAATAAATCAAATTTCAGAACCAAATGTCTGGCCTCAAATAGTAGATATTGTTCTTGAAGAACCTCTCTGCGAGTTCCGAACGATTTTAACCAGAATTGCCGATGAAAAAGGTGAGGTTCTTGCGTTTTTTAAAATTGTGAGGGACAGAACCCGCGAGAAAGTCGTCCTCCGATCTAAAAGCGAGTTTATCAACGTCGCTGCTCACCAAATGCGAACGCCGCTCAACGCTATCAATTGGACGTTCGAAAGTTTAATAAAATCAATAACTGATAAAAATCTTAAAGAAGTAATTCAAAGCGGCTATGAAGTTTCTCAACGCGCTCTAAAAATAGTAAACGACCTCCTTGATGTATCACGTATTGAAGAAGGCAAATTTGGTTATAATTTTGAAAACGCTGACCTAAGTGAATTTATAAAAAACATTCTTGGCCAATTCAAACTCTTCGCTGGTCAATATCAAACCCAGCTTTATCTAAAACCCTTGAATGAAAAATTCACCGTCCGCATTGATCCTCAAAAACTCTCAATCGCTCTTTCTAGTCTGATTGACAACGCTATTCGTTACAATGTTAAAAACGGCAACGTTGAAATTTCAGCCGAAAGAATAGGACAACAGCCTTTTGTTAGACTGATTGTAAAAGATACCGGCGTCGGCATTCCGCCGGCAGAGATAGAAAAACTTTTCAAAAAATTCTACCGCGGCAGCAATGTTGTTCCAATGGAGCCAAACGGCAGCGGTCTTGGTCTTTACATTACCAAAAACATTATCCAACAGCACGGGGGGGAAATTAACGTAGAATCAATTTTAGATCGCGGCAGTACGTTTTCTTTTACCCTTCCTCTTGATTTCTCACTCATCCCTACCAAAGAAGTATTTCAAGAAGAAAATTAACTATGGCCGGACACTCCCATTGGAAACAAATACAACACAAGAAGGGCGCGGCCGATCAAAAGCGGGGCCAGCTTTTTTCTAAACTTCTTAATGCCATTTCTGCGGCTGCCCGTCATGAACTAAATCCACAATTCAATCCCCGTCTGAGAGCAACGATTGATAAGGCCCGCGACCACGGCGTCCCTCAAGAAAATATAGAACGGGCTATCCAACGGGCAAACGGGGACGGCGATCAACTTCAAGAAATAATCATGGAAGCCTACGGTCCGGGCGGAACCGCTCTTATTATTGAAGGAATTACTGATAATCAAAATCGCCTCATTGCTGAAATGAAAAATATTCTTAAAAAGCATCAAGCAAAGCGGGCTGAACCGGGCAGCGTTCGCTGGGCTTTCACTCGAAGCGATGAAAATCCGGAATGGCAGCCAAAATTCGTTCAAGAATTAAATAATGAAGATAAACAAAAACTCGAGAAGCTTATCCAAGAACTTGAGAACCACGATGGCGTCCAAAAAGTCTACCACAATTCTCGGCATTGATCCCGGAACGGTAAGAATTGGTTACGGCCTGATAAAAAAGGAAGGCGGGAATCTTAAATACGTTCAAAGTGGGCTTATTAATATCTCTCGCGATAAAAAAGAAAATCAACTTTTAGAACTGGAAAAAAATCTTCTTAAACTCCTTTATAAAACGAGGCCGAATTTAGCAGGAGTTGAAAAACTTTACTTTGTTAAAAATAAAAAAACCGCCCTTGACGTCGCTCAAGCCCGGGGCGTTATCATCGCCGTCCTCGCTAAATCAAAAACGCCTTTTATTGAAGTTGCTCCAACTCAAGTTAAACTTGCTGCTGCCGGCAACGGGCGAGCCAGCAAAGAAGCGGTGGCTAAAATGGTTTGTTTAAATCTCGGCCTTGACCGGATTGATAAAAAAATAGATGATACCACCGATGCTCTGGCTGTTGCCATAGCTGTTTCCAGCAAAATTTATTTCTAACGGGGTTGACATTTAAATACTATTAACTATACTACGAAAATTAAAAGCCAATAGGCAAAAAGGTCGATAACTAAAAAGAATTATGACCGTAAAAGAATTCAGGACCATGTCCTTAGCCGACGATGACTTGGTGGACGACGAAGACGAACTTGAAGAAGAAGCGCCAAGCAAAGAAATCCAAGAAGAAGAAACGTTCGGTTATCCTGCCGAAAGAAATCCTGAAATAGAATAGAATAAGGTAAGTCCCAACCGCGGTTGGGACACGCCCCCGCTCAGCGGGGGCAGCTTTGTTAATTAAGCAAAAAGTTATAAAATATTTGCAGTGTCACGAATTAGAAAAATAACCGGCTGGGTTGTTGCTTTGATTCTTATCTCATTAAGTATCGGCATCTTTTACGTTTTTGTTTTAGTCAAGGATTTGCCGAAACCGGAACAATTCGGCGCCCGCCAAATTAGTCAATCCACGAAAATCTACGACCGGACCGGAAAGGTTCTTCTCTATGAAATTCACGGTGACGAAAAACGGACGGTGGTGCCTTTTGAAGAAATCCCCAATCATCTCAAATGGGCGACTATTGCCGCCGAAGACGCGCATTTCTACAGTCACCCGGCTTTCAATCTGAAAGCTATTTTAAGAGCTTTTGTTACTAATATCACCCGAGGTGAATTCAGCCAGGGTGGTTCAACTATTACTCAGCAACTGGCTAAAAATCTTTTTCTCACTCCCGAAAAAACAATCAGCCGTAAAATAAAGGAGATTTTTCTTGCGATTGAGCTTGAATCGCAATATTCAAAAGACAAAGTTCTTGAACTCTACCTTAATCAGATTCCTTACGGTTCTAATGCTTATGGCGTTGAAGCGGCCAGTCAAATTTATTTTAATAAATCGGTACGCCGTCTAAACTTGGCTGAAGCGGCCGTTCTGGCCAGTTTACCTCAAGCGCCAAGTCATTACTCCCCTTGGGGAAACCGTCAAAAAGAACTTTTTAAAAGGCAAAACAGCCTTCTTAAAAAAATACACGAGCTTGGCTATATTTCCGAAAATGAATTAAATCAAGCAATTCAAAATAGTCAAAAAATAACCTTTGCCCCGCCGGTGCTCGGAGTTATTAAAGCGCCGCATTTTGTCCTGACTGTAAAAGACATTCTCGTAAACCGCTACGGCGAAGAAATTGTTGAAAAGGGCGGGCTAAAAGTAATAACCACTCTTGATTGGGAAATGCAAGAAATTGCCGAACGGGTGGTAAAAGAGGGAGCGGAGAGGAACGACCAGCTTTATCAAGGGAAAAATGCCGCCCTTGTCGCCCAAAATCCCAAGACGGGGCAGATTCTGGCTTTAGTCGGTTCGCGAAACTACTATGTTAAAGAATCTCTTCCTCAGGGATGTATCGCCGGGGTGAACTGCGGTTTTGAACCAAAGTTTAACGTGGCGATTCAGGGATTAAGACAACCGGGATCGGCCCTCAAACCGTTTGCTTACCTTACTGCCTTTAAAAAAGGTTATCCGCCAAAGACGGCGGTGATTGACGCGCCAACCGAGTTTGTTTCAGGCGACCCTGAATGCCCGCCCGTAATCACGCCCTTCTCTGATTTCAACCCCAGTTGTTTCAATCCGGATAATTTTGATAACAGATTCCGCGGACCGGTCTCGTTTGAACGCGCTCTTGCTGAATCAATAAACGTGCCTTCGGTTAAAGTTCTTTATTTAGCCGGCTTTGATGACGTTCTTAAAACCCTTGCCAATTTTGGCCTCACTACCCTTAAAGAACGCGCCCGTTACGGCCTTTCTCTTGTTCTCGGCGGCGGTGAAGTTAAATTAACCGAGCTTGTCAACGCTTATGCCGCCCTGGCCCAGGAAGGAATCCTTCATCAACAAAAATTTATCTTAAAAGCTGAAGATTCAAAAGGCAATATCCTTGAAGAGTACAAAGACGAGGCTTCAAGGGTGATGGAATCCCAGTATCCAAAGTTAATAAATCAAATTTTATCCGACGTTGAATTAAGGAGCGGCCTTTTTCAAACAAGTTTAGGATTAACAATTTTCCCCGATCGGGAAGTGGCTCTTAAAACCGGCACTACCAACGAT
>JAGUWR010000049.1 GCA_020062265.1 Minisyncoccota bacterium
ACTTTCTGATTAATGAAGCCAAACGGCTCAGGATTAAGGTCTTGCCGCCCGATATCAATCTCAGCTATCAAAATTTCACGGTTGACGACTCTAATATCCGTTTTGGCCTTCTGGCGATTAAAAACGTCGGCGCCAACATCGTAAATTTTATCATTGAAGAAAGAACGCGCGGCGGCCCCTACACTGATCTCGCCAACTTTCTCAGCCGCATCCATCACCGCGACCTCAATAAAAAATCTTTGGAAAGTTTTATAAAATGCGGCGCTTTTGACTCACTGGGCGTGGAACGGGGGCAAGCCCTTGAAAGCATTGATGAACTTCTTAGATTCAATCAAGCGGCGAAGAAACTCGCCAACGGCAATCAGCACAGTTTATTCGGCAGTAAAATCCTTCCGACCGCACTCCGCCTAAAACCAGGCAAACCAGCCGAGAAAAATATCGTCCTTGCTTGGGAAAAACAACTGCTCGGCCTTTATATTACCGACCATCCTTTCAACGTCTACTTTGATAAAGTAAAAGACATGGTTAAACCAATTAAAGAGGTGATGAACGTGGCCTCGCCCCACAACGGCAGGCGGAACAACAATGGCCAACGTTTAAGAATCGCCGGCATTATCTCCGGTATTCAGCGCATTATGACCAAAACCGGTCAGCCCATGCTCTTTGTAACTTTGGAAGATTTGGAAAACAATCTGGAAGTTTTAGTTTTTGCCGACACTTTGTCAAAAAATCCGTTAATCTGGCAGGAAAATAAAGCAATAATGGTTGACGGCCGACTTTCCTGGAAAAACGGCGATGAACCGAAGTTGATTTGCGAGGAGGTGAAGGAGTTGTAAACCGCTAACTCACTGAATGGTTTTATATATTTTATTAAAAACTTGTTTTAAAAAAAACAGGATACCCAGTAACCCACTTTATTAAGGGATGTGTAACGCCCCGAATCACGACTACTTCTCTAGACTTTGTTCTTACGGCAGAATTGTAAATTCTTTCAATAACTTTATGCGGGATAACTTGATCTTTCTCGGCTTCAAATATCAAAAGATTCCCGGTGTAGTTCTTTAAAATCCCCCATGCATCACTGCCCCGCCAGCTGTAAGGTTTTCTGATTATTTCTGTAAATCCGGACCCAAATGTAACAGAATACGCCTTGGTGACGTAAATTGCTGGGTTTACTCAAAAAATACTATAATGTACTATAAATCCTAAGATTATGAATTTAGATAACGTTCGACACTCGCTGGCTCACCTTTTGGCGGCGGTGGTGCTTAAAAAATTCCCCAAAGCCAAACTGGGCATCGGGTCAACCATTGAAAACGGGTTTTATTATGATTTTCTCCTGCCGCGTGCACTTACGCCGGATGATTTGAAAGAATTTGAAAAAACAATGCGCGAACTTATCCGCGCCAAACTTCCCTTTTCCGGCAAAAAAGTAACGACCGCCGAAGCCAAAAAAATCTTCAAAGACCAACCGTTTAAGCTGGATTTAATCAAAGAGTTCATCAAAAAAAAGAAACCGCTCACTATATACATCACCGGCCATAAAACTAAAATCCCTAATTTCCAATTCCTAATTCCTAATTCCTTCGTTGACCTCTGCCGCGGCGGCCACGTGAAAAACACCAAAGAAATTTCCATTGACAGTTTCAAACTGGATAAAATCGCCGGCGCTTATTGGCACGGCGATGAAAAAAACAAAATGCTCACCCGCATCTATGGTCTGGCTTTCAATGCCAAAAAAGAATTGGATAAATATCTCGCAATGGTTGAAGAGGCTCAAAAACGGGACCACAGAAAATTGGGCAAACAACTGGGCTTGTTTACTTTTTCGGATTTGGTCGGCAGCGGCTTGCCGCTCTACACTCCCAAGGGAGCTTTTATCCGCATTGCTTTGAACGACTATATTGAATCTCTCCAATCAAAAGCCGGCTATACCCAGGTCTGGACACCGCAAATCGCCAAGGCCGAACTGTTTAAAATTTCCGGCCACTACGACAAGTACCGCGACAGCATGTTTAAGGTTTTATCAAACTATTCTGATGAAGTATTTTATTTAAAACCAATGAACTGCCCCCAGCACATTCAGATTTATGCAGGCCAAAAAAGAAGTTATCGCGACTTGCCTTTAAGGTACTCGGATTTCGCCATGCTTTACCGAGACGAAAAACCAGGCGAACTGAATGGTTTAGCCAGAGTAAGGTCTTTTTCCCAGGACGACTGCCACATTTTTTGCCGGGAAGACCAGGTTAACGAAGAAATAGACACGGCCTTGGCAATGATTAAAGAGGTTATGAAAACTTTTGGTTTTAAATACCGCTACCGGCTTTCAATCAGCGACAAAAAACACCCCGAAAAATATCTTGGCGATTCCAAAACCTGGAATAAAGTTGAAAAATGGGCTGAAAGAATAATAAAGAGAAACAAAATTGATTATTTTGACGCACCGGGAGAAGCGGCATTCTACGCCCCTAAAATGGACTTGATGGCTACCGACGCCTTGGGCAGAGAATGGCAGCTTTCAACCGTCCAGATTGACTTCTTTATGCCTGAAAAGTTTGGCTTAACATACACCGATAAAAACGGCAAAGAAAAACTCCCGGTCATGATTCACCGAGCAATCATCGGTTCGCCCGAAAGATTTATTATGATACTTCTGGAGCATTATGCCGGCGCACTGCCGACCTGGCTTTCACCAATCCAAGTTAAAATCATCCCGGTTGGCAAAACGCATCGGCCAACAGCAGAAAAAATCCTCAGCCTCCTAAATAAAAACAATATCCGCGCCGAAATTTCCGGAGAACACGAAACAGTGGGCAAAAGCATCCGCGAAGGCGAACTTCAAAAAATTCCTTATCTCTTGGTGGTGGGCGATAAAGAAGTTAAAGCCGGCACGGTCAATGTCCGGGAACGGCATAAAGAACAAACCAAGGAAATGATAACCGAAGATTTTATAGAGAAAATAAAAGCGGAGATAACGGAAAGGAAATTATAATAACAAATGCCGCTGCAAATGAAAAAACTTATTGTCATTGTCGGGTCAAATGCTTCGGGTAAAAGTGAGCTGGCGGTCAGATTGGCAAAAAAATTTAATGGCGAAGTAATCTCTGCTGATTCCCGACAGGTGTATAAAGGCCTTGATATTGGCAGCGGCAAAATCACAAAAAAAGAAATGGCCGGCATCCCTCATCATCTCATTGATGTGATTTCGCCGAAAAGAACTTTCACTGTTGCCCAGTACCAAAAACTTGCTCTAAAAGCGATTAAAAACATTTGGCGACGCGACAAACTGCCGATTATCTGCGGCGGTACCGGATTTTACATCCAAGCAGTTGTGGATGGATTTCTAATCCCGGAAGTGAAACCAAACTTCTTGCTCCGCCAAAAACTTCAAAAACTGGAAACAAACATTCTTTTCAAGCTTCTTAAACAAAAAGACCTGAGGCGCGCTAAAACCATTGACCGACATAATCGCCTCCGCCTCATCCGCGCCCTTGAAATCGCGGACGCAATCGGAAAAGTGCCAAAACTCAAGAAAAATCCGCTTCAAGCCGATATTCTTATGCTTGGGATGAAAAAAAGTAGCCCTGAACTCAAACAAAGAATCAGGAAACGGCTGATGAGACAGCTCAAAACGGGAATGGCCCAAGAAGTGAAACGACTGCGCCGAAACGGCGTTTCCTGGAAACGGCTGGAGAATTTGGGGCTTGAATACCGCTATATCGCATTCTATTTTCAGAATAAAATTAAAAAAGAAGAGCTATTCCCCGCTCTCGCAAAAGAAATTTTCCGCTATGCCAAACGCCAAATGACGTGGTTTAAACGAGATAAAAGAATCAAATGGCTTGAGAATAAAAATCAGGCCGAAAATCAAACTGAAAAATTAGTTTTGAATTTCCTTAGTGAATAAAGTGGTACTTTGCCGCGGCAAAGCACCTTGTTACGGCAGGTAAATTGTTCCGTACTTGGTGCGGACAGGCCGACCGTCGGGTCTTACTCTCACAGCACGAAGGAAGGGACTGTATTTTATCCTTTTCCGCTCTACCTTACCTCTTTGTCGGTAACTCCGATAGCTGTTCTCCTTTATGGCTTTCTTTATACCACTAATGGTCTGCGACGAAAGCCATAATTCCTCGGCAATCTGCCGGTAACTCTTTCCCAAACTCAATCTATCTATTACCGCAGCGCGTATAACCAAAATGCGACGCTCGTAAGGGGTAACCAATAACTCTAAAAGATCCCCGGACTTTAAAATCTTTTGCCAACAGGCTTCTTCCCAATCCTTGCGCGAAGGATAGCGATTGACTGCTGGTAGGATTATTTCTTTCATAATAAGTATTCTACCATACCACTTTGCCGCGGCAAAGCACCAAACTTTATACTTCCCTCACTATCAGGATTGTATTATTACTTCTTAAGAGATACTTTGCCGCGGCAAAGTGGTCAGGGATGGCGATGCTCTTCCGCTGCCCAGCCTTTCACCGGTATAAGTGGATCGGCGGAGCAGTCAATAACGTGATTGCCGATAACATGGACACGGGCGCGGTTCTTCAAGAATCTCATGAACTCGCGAGCCGAGGTCTGACGGCCGTCAATAATCGCCTGCGCGATTTCGGAGTCAAAGTTTTCAACTTCGTCTTCCGGTAGGTTATCAACTAATGTCGTCACGACCTTCAAAAGCTGTTTCTTAGAGATTTTACTCATTGGACTATCCTTCCTTTATTTTGTCAATTGTTTGCGAAACAGCTCCTTGAGCTTCTCTGGGCTGGCTTGGCCTTTGGTTTTAGCCATGACCTGGCCGATTAAAAACTGAAAGGCGTTGGCTTTGCCTTTTTTATAATCCTCAACCGCTTTGGGATTTTTTTCTATAATTTCTTTTACAATTTTTCCCAGTTCAGATTCGTCACTTATAACTTTTAATCCTTCACTTTTTATCAGTACCTCCGGATCTTCGCCGGTCTCTGACATTTTTCTTAACAAATCTTTAGCCAGACGGCTGGAAAGTTCGCCTTTTTCAACTAAAGTGACGAGATGAGCAAAGTGTTCTGGATTGATATTGACTTCTTTAATACTAATTCCCTTTTCAGCCATCAAACCGCGCAAGTCGCTGGTGAAGTAATTTACGAGTAATTGGTAATTGGTAATTGGTAATTGTAATTTTAATTCTGAAGCCGTCTTTTCAAAATAATCAGCAATAGCTTTATCTTCAATTAAAATTTCAACAGCTGCTTTATCAAAACCATATTCCTGAGCGAACCGATGGCGTTTTTCTTCTGGCAACTCCGGAATCTCGGCTTTTAACGAATCTATATCAAATTCCTCCAAATCAAGCGGCGGTAAGTCCGGTTCAGGAAAATAGCGATAATCATGGGCTTCCTCTTTAGTTCGTTGGGAAACGGTTTGCTTTTTTATATCGTCCCAGCCGCGAGTTTCCTGATGAATTTTTCCTCCGCCTCTTAAAATTTCTTCTTGTCTTTTTAGCTCGTATTGAATAGCGTCGTGGACCGTCCGAAAAGAATTAATATTTTTAATTTCTACTTTTGTGCCTAGAACTCGCGGATTTTCACTAATTTGGCCGCTAATTTCACAAATACTATTAGTGGCATTAGTGATCACATTCGTGCTCATTAGTGATATATTAGCTTCCACCCTCATCTGGCCTTTTTCCATATCAGCGCCAGAAATATCCAAATAACGCAAAATAAGCTGCAGTTCGCGGGCAAACGCCACCGCCTCGTCAGCGTTTTTAATATCCGGTTCGGTCACAAGCTCCATCAACGGCACGCCGGCTCGATTAAAATCAACGAGGCTAACGCCTTCACCCGAATCTCTATCGAATGAAGCCGAATCTTTAACGAATTTTGGATTGATAATTCTTTTATAATCTAGTTTTGATCCACGAAAATTTACAATTATTGCAAGGGGTAAATCTAAGGATTTGATGTAACACAACGCTTGCCGTATATCCTCCTGGGTTATAAATTTAGCTGCCTTGACCTCTAATAATATTTTGTCAACCACAAAATCCGCGATAAAATCACTAACTTCCAAATTGTCTAGCTTAAGTTTAAATCGCTTCTCTCGTTCATAAGAAACACCTTCTCGTTTCAGAATAGCCTCTATCGCATCCTGATAATTCTTTTCCTTGTATACTGCTCCCAATTTATTATGGACTTCAAATAAGAATCCTATCAAACGATAGCTTTCATCTTTTAATACTATTCGTTTGTCATTTACTTCCATTCGTCTGTTATTCGAGCGAGGAGACTCATGTAAGAGTCTTCCGGTATCCTCTTCAAGATGAATTCGTCTGATGCGGATGTCTTTTAAAACACCTCCCTCTACCAACGGCTTTTCGTACTGAGAAATCTGATAACCTTTCGGCAAATCAGGATAAAAATAACTTTTCCGGTCAAAATGCGAGTCAGAAGCAGTTTTACCTTTCAAGGCCAAACCTAATTTAATCACGGACATAACCGCTTCCTTATTTATGGTCGGCAAGACACCGGGGTGGCCAAGACAAATCGGGCAAACGTTCACGTTCGGATGCTGTTCCCCAGAATCGTTCGGGCAACCGCAAAACATTTTCGTCGCGGTTTTCAACTCAATATGGACTTCAAGACCAATAGTGGGTATATACATATCCGCGATTGCAATTCGCTGATTTAACTCGCAGTCTTATATGATACTATAACTTTGTTTGATTGACCTTATAAAAATAAGGTTCTAATTAATCAACTATCTCTAACCCCATCTGGCGGGCGGTGCCTTCAATAATCCGCATTGCCGCGTTAATATCTTTAGTATTAAGATCAACCATCTTTCGTTCGGCAATCTTCCGGATATCTTCTCGAGTCACCTTGCCAACTTTTTGCTTATTCGGGACGCTGGAACCTTTTTCAAGACCGGCTGCTTTCTTAAGAAGAGCTGACGCCGGCGGGGTTTTCAATTTGAAATCAAAAGTCCGATCCTCATAGATCGTGATTTCCGCCGGAATAATGTCACCGGTCATATCTTTAGTTGCTTCATTAAATTGCTGGCAGAACTGCTGAATGTTGACGCCGTGCTGGCCTAAAGCCGGCCCAATCGGCGGCGCCGGATTGGCCTGCCCGGCAGGAATCTGTAATTTAATTGTTGTTTTTATTGGCTTACCCATGTTGTTTAAATTTTCGAATGGAGCTCCATGTGTAGCGATGAAAATTTATCTACAACATGGAGCGCCCCGCACATACTTTACTAATGATGTCAGTTTCAGAAAAAGAAAGGTTTTTAAGAACAAACTATTTTTTGTTATATCGTCATCACCAGTAAAGAAAGTATGAGCGGGGTAAGGTTTTGTTAGCTAAAATTTGTTCGGCTATGCCTCCAAATTTTAGACAAAGCCCTTATATCTTTTGAACTTGCAAAGAATCCAACTCGACCAGGGTGTTACGGCCAAAGATTAGAACAAACACCTTTACTTTACCGCGCTCCTCGTCAACTTCAGCCACCCGACCTTCATGATCCTTAAATGGACCGTCGATAATTCTAACGGCTTCATCAACCCTTAACTCAATTTTGTATTTCGGCTCTTTCTGGCTAATGCGTGTCATTAGGGACTCCACTTCTTCTTTAGAAAGCGGTGTGGGACTGGTGCTATCTGCCCCAACAAAGCCGGTAACGCGGGGCGTATTCCTGACAACATACCAGGTTTCATTATCCATAACCATGTTGACAAGAACGTAGCCGGGGTAAAGTTTCTCTTCAATTTTCTGGCGCTGACCGCCTTTTACTTTGATTGCTACTTCTTTAGGAACAATAACTTCAAAAATTTTATCACTTAGCGCCAGTGATTCAATCCGTTGTTTGAGATAACGAGAAACCGCATCCTCATAGCCGGCATAAGTGTGAATAGCATACCAATTGCGCTCGCCGGATTTTTGACTTTTTATTTTGGAACTCTTTAATTTATTCATAACACCAAACTAAGAAGGCGAAGAAAAATAAAATCAAAAATACCCAAGAAAACCGCGACGACAGCAGAGATGCTAATTACGAAGAAGGTGTAACGGATTGTCTCCTGACGCGTGGGCCAGTTCACCCGCTTTAATTCCTGCCTCGATTCCTGAAAAAAAACTTTTATTCGCTCTAACATTTACTAAAGTGTAACACGCTCAAACTTCCTCATCAAGATCTTCTATGAGTTTCTTTGCTTTTGACGAAAGCTCTGACGGTAATTTAATATCGAACTGGATGTAGAGATCGCCGCGACCGGCTGAACCGAAACGAGGCATACCACGACCCGGCACCTTCAATTGCTTGTTGAAAATCTGGCCCGTTGGAATTTTTACTTTAAAATCTTGTCCGCCAATATCACGGCAAACCACCTCTTTCCTTAGTAAAGCATCGGTGATTTTTATTTCTTTGGTTATATAAAGATCGGCGCCGCGGCGTTCAAAAACCGGATGCGATTTTACTTTAACCACCACATAAAAATCGCCGGACTGGGCGCCATGCTCCCCGGCCTCACCCATCCCGGCAATCTTAATAACCTGTCCATCTTCCACACCGGGGGCAATCGTCACTTCAGTTTCTCTTGCCCCGATTACTCGACCCTTGCCGCCGCAGAGTTTGCAGGATTCGTTCGGTATTTCGCCGCGGCCCTGGCAGGCAGGGCAAGCCCGGACCTGAGCGAACTGACCGAAAAAAGTATGTCTCTGTTCTCTAATATCGCCCTTACCTTTGCAGGTGTGGCACGAAGCGAATCCTTTTCCTTTATAGTACCCTAACCCGCTGCATTGACTGCACTCGACAGCGGTGACGTAACGGAGCTTGCACTTCGTCCCTTTAAAAGCTTCCTCTAAAGTGAGTTCTTGGATAACTTCAACATCGGAGCCGCGCTTATAGGCCTGACGCCGTCCGCCCCAACCGCCGGGTCCGCCGAAGTGCTCTAAGATTGTTTCAAAAATATCGCCTAAATCACCCATATCTTCCCAAGGCGCGCCGCCTGAAAAATCCCAGCCCCAACCGGGGAAACCCTGTCCGCTATAAGGAGGGACACTGCCATACTGGGCCCGTTTCTCCTTACTCGACAGCGTCTGGTAGGCCTCGTTTATCTCCTTGAATTTTTTCTCATCGCCGCCGGCTTTATCCGGATGATATTTATGAGCCAAGCGCCGGTAGGCTTTTTTAATTTCTTCTTCTGAGGCGTTCCGCGAGACACCTAAAATTTTGTAGTAGTCTTTGGGCATAACTCTACGTTAAAGCAACGAACTCCCGGCTTCTGTTTTCTAAACTCACGTAAGCAAAGCCAGCCGCAATTGAGGCCTTAAATAAAATAAAAGCAATCAATTCAATCAGCCAGTAAAAAATGGCAGCGATACCTTTAATAATAAAAAACAAGACAAAAGTAAAAGCAATAGCAAAGACAAGTCTCCCAGTATCAGAAAAACCGTCAAGATAACTTTTGATAAGACTACGAAGTGTTTCGGTAAATGGTCTACTGCCTTCAATTGGCCCTATTTGCTGTTCTATATTTTTTTTGAAGTCAGCGAAGCTTTCGTTGAAAATCCTTTCCTGCACCGCCGGCAGGTAACGGTCAAAATCCGGCACCAAATTACCGATCTGTTTCTTTAAGACGGCTCGTAATACTTCATCACCGGTATTTTGAGCAGAAAAATCAGGAAGGGCTATTTTAATTGCCGGTTCGCTCGTTTTAACAATG